>DQTF01000237.1 GCA_015662935.1 Crocinitomicaceae bacterium
AAACATCTTTTTCAACAAGATTTTGCAGAAGCACACAACGCAACAGCTGATGTTGAGGCAACGACTCGTTGTTTTTTAGAATTAATTAGAAGAGGAGTCTTTTCTCCTGCAGAATTACAGCAAGAGGATAAATACATTGAAGATTTTAAGGAATTTAATCCTGCTCCAATAGGTTTAATTGGGTTAAAACATCTAAATCTAAAAGAAGAAAGTGCTAAACTAGCTGTCGAAGAAGAAGATGAACTCGCAAACATAGATAAGTCTGAAGCCTTAGGTACACTTGCTGATTATTCATTTGCACATCTTCATAATCATACGCAATTTTCCATTCTTCAATCAACAATAGACATCAATTCTTTAGTTGCCACGGCTGGAAAAATGAACATGCGTGCTGTTGCAATGACTGATACCGGAAACATGATGGCTGCTTTTCATTTTGAAAGAGCAGTAAGTAATTATAACAAAGCGCAAGAAGAGAAAAAGAAAGAAGCGGAAGAAAAAGGAGAAGTTTATGAATACACAGAACTTCTTCCTATCATTGGTTGTGAATTCAATGTTTGCGGAGATCATACGAATAAGAGCGTTAAGGACAATGGGTATCAAGTTGTCTTTCTAGCAAAGAACAAGAAAGGTTATCACAACTTGATTAAATTAGCTTCAATTGCTTACACAGAGGGAATGTATTACGTTCCTCGTATTGATAAAAAGCTGATTGAAGAATACAAAGCGGATATCATCGTTTTAACGGGTAACTTGTATGGAGAAGTTCCTAATCTAATTTTAAATGTAGGAGAAAAGCAAGCTGAAGAAGCTTTGCTTTGGTGGAAGTCCATTTTTCAAGACAATTTGTACGTTGAAATTATGCGACACGGTCAAGAAAATGAACGTAGAGTAAACGCAACTTTGATAGAATTAGCAAAGAAGCATTCTGTAAAATTAGTTGCAACAAATAATACTTATTATATTGATAAAGAGAGCGCTGAGTCACATGACCTATTGCTTTGCATTAAAGATAATGAATTAGTTGAAACGCCAAAAGGTAGAGGGCGAGGTTTTCGTTATGCGCTTGATAATGAGGAATACTATTTCAAGTCTCAAGACCAAATGAAGGAGTTGTTTTTGGATCTTCCAGAGGCAATTATGTCCATTGATGAAATTATTGATCAAGTCGAACACTATCCGCTTGCAAGAGAAGTTTTGTTGCCTGCATATGAGATTCCTGAAGAATTTCAAGATGCCGAAGATGAGAAGGATGGTGGAAAGAGAGGTGAAAATAACTACCTACGACATCTGACTTATGAAGGAGCAAAGAAACGCTACGAAGAAATTACGGATGAGATTAAAGAACGACTTGATTTTGAATTGTCTGTCATTGAGAATACGGGTTATCCTGGTTATTTTCTGATTGTTCAAGATTTCATACAAGCCGCAAGAGATATGGGCGTTTCGGTTGGACCAGGTCGTGGTTCTGCTGCAGGTTCTGCTGTTGCTTATTGTACGTGGATAACCAATATTGATCCCATTAAATATGATCTACTTTTTGAGCGTTTCTTAAATCCTGATCGTATTTCCATGCCAGATATCGATATTGATTTTGACGATGAAGGTCGTGGACGTGTAATTGATTGGGTGATTGAGAAATACGGTTCTAATCAAGTTGCACAGATTATCACCTATGGAACAATGGCTGCAAAGTCTTCTATACGAGATGTGTCAAGAGTTTTGGACTTGCCATTGTCAGATGCTGATAGAATAGCGAAACTGGTTCCAGATATTAAGCTTAACAAGATTTTTGGACTTTCTGATCTCGATTTAAGAGAGAAATTAAAAAATAATCAAGATGATATCAATCGAGCGAATGAGTTAAAAACAATTGCTGCTGGAAACGACTTACAGTCAAAAGTAGTTAAGCAAGCAATTCAATTAGAAGGCTCGGTTAGAAACACTGGAATTCATGCCTGTGGAGTAATTATTACTCCAGATGACATTACCAACTATGTTCCTGTTGCCTTGGCAAAAGACACAGGAATGTTCTGTACGCAATTTGATAATTCTGTTGCGGAAGATGCAGGACTGCTTAAAATGGATTTCTTAGGACTAAAAACCTTGACCTTAATCAAGCATGCAGTTGCAAATGTTAAGTTAACTAAGGATGAAGATCTTGATCCAGATACTTTTCCAATAGATGATGAAGCAACTTATGAATTGTTTCAACGAGGAGAAACAGTAGGTATATTTCAGTATGAATCAGACGGGATGCGTAAGTATATGCGCGAATTAAAACCGACTGTATTTGCCGATTTAATTGCAATGAACGCCTTGTATCGTCCAGGTCCGTTGGAGTATATCCCGTCTTTCATTAAAAGAAAACACGGTGAAGAAGAAATTGTTTACGATGTTGATGCATGTGAAGAATACTTAGGCGAAACATACGGAATTACAGTTTACCAAGAGCAAGTAATGTTGCTTTCTCAAAGTTTGGCAGGCTTTACAAAAGGTGAAGCAGATACCCTTCGTAAAGCGATGGGTAAGAAGCAGAAGTATATTTTGGATAAAATGAAGCCTATTTTCTTGGAAAGAGGAGGTGAAAATGGTCATGATACAGTAGCTCTAGAGAAAATATGGAAGGATTGGGAAGCATTTGCATCTTACGCCTTTAATAAGTCTCACTCAACTTGCTATGCGTGGATCGCTTATCAAACTGCTTACTTGAAAGCGAATTATGCCGCAGAATATATGGCTTCTGTTTTGAGTAATAACATGAATGACATTAAGCAAGTCTCTTTCTTCATGGAAGAATGTAAACGTATGGGGTTAGAGGTTCTAGGTCCAGATGTCAACGAGTCTAATTATCATTTTACTGTAAACAAAGCAGGTGCAATTCGTTTTGGCCTTGGTGCTATAAAAGGCTTAGGTGCCGGACCGGTTGAAGCAATTATTGCTGCTAGAGAAAATGAGGGAGATTTTAAAGACATTTTTGATTTTGCGAAAAGAAATAACTTAAGAGTTTGCACCAAAAAAGCATTTGAAAGTCTTGCGTATGCAGGAGGATTCGATTCCTTTAAAAATGTGCATAGGGCGCAGTATTTCCAAGAAGATACAAGTGGAAAAACATTTATGGAGAATGTCATGAAATTCGGTGCAGGATTTCAAGATAGTGTGAATTCAAATCAAGCTTCTCTTTTTGGAGAGGATAGTGGTGCTGAATTGCCTCCTCCAGTGATTCCTTATTCTGAAGAATGGGGGAATATTTACGCCTTGAACAAGGAAAAAGAAGTCGTTGGGATTTATATTTCAGGACATCCACTAGATGATTTTAAAATTGAAATAGATGCATTTTGCAATGGGAACGTTGGAATGTTAAATAACCTAGAAGAGAATAGAGGCAAAGACCTATTGATTGCTGGTGTAATAACAGAAGGAGAACATCGAACCACACGAAAAGGCGATCCTTTTGGAACAATAGTTATTGAAGACTATGCCGATTCTACAAAATTATTCTTGTGGAGAGAAGATTATCTAAAATACGATCACTTCTTAAAACCAGGGACTTTTGTTTATTTAAAAGGAAGGATTGATTTGTCGAGATGGAATAAATTGGAGTTTAATATCCATTCAATTGACATGTTGCATAACTTAAAAGAGACTAGAGCAAATGCAATTCATTTAAAAGTAGCAACTTCCGCCTTGGATCAACGTTTAATTACTGATTTAAATACATTAATAACTGAGAACTCTGGTAATTGCGCTTTGCATTTTACTGTTTACGATTCTCTAGATGGAGTGGAAGTCAGGATGCCTTCAAAAACCTTCAAGGTGGAACTTAGTAAAGAATTATTCCAAGGATTGGAGGAATTAGATTTAGAATTTAAGATTAAGTAAAAAAGTCGAGCATTAATATGCTCGACTTTTAATATCTTATTTTGTCTGTGAATTATACATTCTCAATCACCATAGCAGAAGCACCTCCACCGCCATTGCAAATTGCCGCAGCACCATATTTACCGCCGTTTTGCTTAAGTACATTGATTAATGTTACAATGATTCTTGATCCGCTATTCCCTAGAGGATGTCCTAAAGAAACTGCTCCTCCGTTGACATCAACATTTGCAGGATTTAATCCTAGTTTTTGAATATTCACTAATCCAACAACTGAAAAAGCTTGGTTCAATTCCCAATAGTCAATATCAGCAACAGAAAGGTTTGCTTTTTTCAAAGCAACAGGAACGGCTTTAGATGGGGCAGTAGTAAACCATTCTGGTTCATGAGCGGCATCACCATATCCTACAATTTTTGCAATTGGCTTAATTCCTAATTCTTCTGCTTTTTCTTTACTCATTAAAACAAGGGCAGAAGCACCATCGTTAAGTGTAGATGCATTGGCAGCAGTTACTGATCCTTCTTTCGAGAATACAGCACGTAATTGAGGAATCTTCTCCAATTTTACATTGCTAAATTCTTCATCTTTATCTACGATAATAGCATCACCTCGTCTCTGAGGAACTTCAACAGGCACTATTTCATCATTAAATCTTCCAGCATCCCAAGCCGCAGCAGAACGTTTATATGATTCTATTGCGAAATTATCTTGATCTTCTCTTGTGATTCCATACTCAGTTGCACAGTTGTCTGCACAAACTCCCATATGAACCTTATTGTATACATCTGTAAGACCATCTTTAACAAGACCGTCTATCATTTTTACATCTCCTAGTTTAGTTGCTTTTCTAGCATTGTAGTAATGAGGCACCATGCTCATATTCTCCATTCCCCCTGCAATAACGACATCATTGTCACCGCAAAGAATAGATTGGGTTGCTAAGCTAAGCGCCTTCATTCCAGATGCACAAACCTTATTGATTGTTGTAGCAGGAACATCATTTGTAATTCCTGCGAAAATAGCAGCCTGTCTAGCAGGAGCTTGTCCTAAATTTGCTTGAAGAACATTTCCCATGAATACTTCTTCTACTTTATCAGCAGAAATTCCGGCTTTATTCATTGCTCCTTTAATTGCAGTTGCTCCTAGTTGAGTAGCCGGAACAGATGATAAAGCTCCACCAAAACTTCCCATCGGTGTTCTTACTGCCGATATGATATATACTTCTTTGCTCATAATATAGTTTGATTTTATGTTCATCAAAAATAGTGATTTCTTGACGAAATAAAATGCTTTTTTACAAAATTGTACATTCTACCAATTGCTAAATTTTAGTTAAATACACTAAACTTTAATTGACTTGTTTATCTTTGCGCAAAAAAAAAACTATCGAAATATGAAAAATTTAATTTTAGCAACAATCACTCTTTGTCTTTTTAGTGTAAGTTTTGCTCAAACGGATTCAGTACCAGCACCAGTTGATCCTAATTGGAAGTTGCAAAGCATCTACGGACTAAACGGTACGCAATCTTCTTTTGTGAACTGGAATGCAGGTGGACGAAACAATATCTCAATTCTAGGTTATATTTCTGCTACAGCTAATTACAAGAAAAATACTTTAAAATGGGATAATTCTTTGGATTTAGCTTTGGGTGGGATTCAATACATTGGAGTAGGGGCTCCAAAGCAACTTCAAAAAACGGATGATAAGATTGACTTTTCTACAAACGTTGGTTTAAGAATGAAAGAGCACTGGTATTATTCTTTGTTAGGTTCTTTTAAGACTCAGTTCTTGGATGGTTATTCATATCCGAATGATTCTATTAGAGTTTCGGGAATGATGGCGCCAGGCTACGCTACTATAGCTTTGGGTGTTGAGTACAAGCCAAATGATAATTTTATGATGTTTATTTCTCCTTTAGCTTCTAAAATGACGTTTGTTCAAATTCAACATTTAGCTGATGCTGGCGCTTTTGGGGTTGATAAGGCAGAATATGATTTGTTGGGGAATGTTATTTCAAACGGTAAAAGATTTAGAGGTGAGTTTGGTGCATATTTTAAAATGACATACAATAAAGACTTGGCGAAGAATATCAATTTGAAAACAAAATTGGAACTCTTCTCAAATTACGCAAATAATCCACAAAATATTGATGTTAACGCAGATGTCTTGTTCAGCTTTAAAATAAATAATTGGATGTCTGCTTCATTAAATTGGACGTTAATATACGATGATGATATAGATATCAGAGATGTTAAAGGAAATGTAGGGCCACGAACTCAATTTAAGTCAGTACTTGGATTAGGAGTTTCTTACACAATGAGAAATTTCACAGTTAAGAAATAATCGAACCTTTTTTAATTGAATAGTGAATGTCGTTTGACATTCACTATTTTTTTTGCTCTATTCTTTCTTAGTTTGTTATTTTTGATGCACATGAATATTTTTTCAGACATATCTCTTTGGTGGATCATCCCAATTGCATTTTTTTCAATTGTCATTTCTTATTTCTTTTATAAGAATCAAAAGCAAGTAAATGAAGTGAGTAAAGCTAAGAAGTCCTTATTAATAGGACTTCGATCAGGCAGTTTATTTCTCCTTCTTATTTTCTTGCTAGGACTAATCATTGAACACAAAGAATATAAAACGGAAAAACCGATCTTTATTACGTTGATTGATAATTCTTCTTCTATGTTGAATTATAAAGATAGTAGTGAAGTCAAAAAATCGATTCAGAATTTTCAAGATAAATTATCAGAGAAATATAAGGATAGATTTGCTCTAGAAACATTATCCATTGGAGAAAAAGTAACAGCGGATAGTATTACTTTTTCTGGGAGTCAATCAAACTTAGAAAAGGGGTTTGACTATATCTACAACTTATATTACAACCGAAATATTGGAGGAATCTGTTTAATAAGTGATGGTAATTTTACTTCGGGAATGAATCCAATCTATACTGCTGAGAAAATTAATTTAACTCCTGTTTTTACTGTTGGAGTAGGGGATACAATAGTGAAGAAAGATCAATTTATTCGCAATGTTTCCGTAAATGATATTGCTTTTTTTAAGAACAGCTTCCCAATAGAAATTGATGTTGAAGCACATAAAATGGGAGTAACTTCCAGTATTGTATCTATCTGGAGAAATGGCAAAAAAATCAAAGAAGAAAAAATTAAGTACGAAGATGGCTATCTCGATTTTAAGCATGTGAGTTTTGAGGTGGAAGCTAGTCAAATTGGTTTTGTTGAATATGTAGTAAGAATAGAGGAGAAGGTGAATGAGTCTTCTGTTGGAAATAATGTGCATCGATTTTACGTCGAGGTGATTGACTCTAGAAACAAGGTTCTTATACTTGCAAATGCACCGCACCCTGATTTATCGGCTATTCGACAAGAGCTAGAGAAAGATGAAAACATGGAGGTTGAATCAAAATTAATGAATGATTTCGATGCGAAAATTAAAGAGTACGCTTTAGTTATTCTGCATAATCCAAATTCTGTTTCTGCCTCACTAATGAATCAACTTCAAAATGCAGATGTTTCGGTGTTGTATTGTGTTACCGCTCAGACTAGTTCAGGCGCTTTAAGCAAACTTAACATAGGATTATCTTATCCTAATGGCACAAGGACAGATGAAGTTCAAGCATCCTTAAATTCAGGATTTCAACTTTTTGAAATATCAGATGGACTGAAAACTTCAATTAAAAAATGGCCACCGCTAACGGTGAAGTTTGGAAAGATTAAATCTAATTCTGGCAGTACATTAATCAGTCAACAAGTTGGACCAGTAAAAAAAGAGGATCCCATTCTTTATTTTGGAAAAAGAAACAAATCTAAATTTGGTGTTTTTATTGGAGAAGGTTTATGGCGTTGGAAACTATCAGAATATGCGCATTCTAACTCAACAAATAATTTTAATGAATTGATTCAGAAAACAGTTCAATATTTAACGGTTAAGAGAAATACCGACCCTTTTCGAATTAACTTACCTAATCGTTTTACAACTAGCGATGAAGTGATTGTCAATGCATCATTTTACAATTCTTCATTTGAAGCAATTACAAAGCCAACTATTAGTTTACTACTAACAAATAGCAAAGGAGAGAAGCTCAATTATGAATTTGCTAAAAATAACAAGGATTACCTTTTGTCATTAGGTAGATTGAGTGAAGGAAAATACGAATGGAAAGCATCTACAAAGTTCAATGGAAAGTCTTATCTCAAAGAAGGTGTATTTATTGTGGATGATATTTC
>DQTF01000030.1 GCA_015662935.1 Crocinitomicaceae bacterium
CAATTTGAAAAGGCATTGTACGAGGGGGAATTGTATGGATCATCTTCCTCAGCGAAAGAATTACTGCAAGGGTATAAGACAAATCTTGAACAAAAAGAGCTTGGAATAATGAACGACTTATTGCTTGACGCTATTCTCAATCGAGCGCAACGAAACATTAATTTATTTGTTTCTGGTAGGGCAATGGTTGGTCAGAATGAAAACTTAGAATTAATTGTTTCAGATTTTGGGGTAGCGACCAAAATGTTAGGAGAAAAGCATTTTATGTATCAAGAGTTAGTGGATAAAAAAGCATTCTTTCAAGCGATGATAATTCTACAAAACGGAGAGACAAAGAAGTATGACGAAGCGGAGGAAAGAATCTTGAATTTACAATCCAAATACCCAAATGCGGCATATTTGAATCAAGGATTGGGTATGTTGTACATTAAAAAATCTAACAAGCAAAAAGCAGAGGAGCAACTAGCTCAAGCATCTAAAAAAGTGAGCACTTGGACGAAACCAATGAATAGTTCAGCCTATTTGAGTATCATCGAGGGGAAATTGGATGTTGCCAGTCAAAAGATTGCCGCTTCAGAGAAGTTGGGCGAAAACAAAGACAACACCTATCTGTTGAAGGCACATCTTCATTCTGCAGGTTATGAATTGCAAAATGCAGAAAAGGCTTTAATAAACATCAAGAATGAAGACGGGAATATTTCCTTAGCAGAACTTCTTGCTATTGAAGGGCGAATTAATGAACTTAGAGGGCGGATTTCAGTTGCCCAGTCAATGTATCAGAAATCTCTAAATGCCGACAAAGACAATGTTGATTTATTGATGAGAATGGGAAACCTTTACAAGAATGAAAGAGATACGACAACTGCTTTATCTTTCTTCAAAAAGGTGTTAAAGTTAAAACCAAACAACCAAAGTGCTCAAGCAAACATTGCATTGCTTCAAAATAAACCGGTAAACATCAATAGTTCTTTCATTAATGCAAGTGATGTGAAAGAGGTACTGTTAGCGGTCAATGTTTTGGAAGATAAAAAAGAATTTGCAAAGGCAATTACCTTACTTCAACGATCTATTAATGTAGTGAATTGGAATCCAGATTTGTATTACGAGTTAGGTAAAATGCAATACAGTAATGGACAGGAAGTTGAATCAATGACTTCCATTAAGAAAGCGATTGAAATAAGTCCTTACCATTTTAAAAGCATTCGTTCGCTCGCATACATGTATTTGGGAGAAAAGAAAAACCGTGAAGCTGACGCACTAATTAAAAAGCACGATGCTTATTTTAAAAAATCTGCAAAGTATTTAGCGTTGAGTTACCAGGTTTATCGTCAAATTGATTCAAAAAGGGATTTATACCCTTTATTAGAACGAGCAATAGAACTGGATAGTTTGGAGACGGATGCTTATAAAGCATTGTATCAACTGCACATAGAAGACAATCGTTTTGGTGAAGCGTTGAGAGAGTTTAATAACTTGATAAATATTGGTGGAGGAAGCACAATTGACAGTATTGATTTTTACAATAGGGTAGAAAAGCAAGTGAAATATAGAATAGAATTACACGCATACGAAGAATTAAAAGAGGGGTTGAAAATCATTCTTGACCAAGATCTGTATAATTTTGAAATGTTTTATTTCATGGGCTTGGTTCTCTATATCGAAGGTGATTATACCAATGCAAGTAAGTATCTGCGAAAATTCAACAAAGACATTCAAGCTTTTTCTCCAGGAGTGCAGCGAACATACTATCAATTAAAAGCAAAAATAAACTTAGAAACAGGTCACCCAGATTTGGCCTACCGTTTGTTTGGTATGTCTGCAAGTAGAATAGAAGCACCTAATTATTTAGGGTTAGCGATGGCGCAATATGAATTGGGGAAATCTTGGATTGATAATTTCCGAAGAGCTAAAGAACCAATTGATTTTAACGAAGACGGAATTAAACGTTATGAGAAAATGAAAAAGAAAGCGGCAAAAATGGGAGGTAGTTATGGTGGTGCAGAACGAAATAGGAGGTAGAATGAAGGGTTTGATTGTATTAATAGTTATTTTTTGGAGTGTTTTTGTTTTTGGGCAAGAGGTAAATACTGTCTACCAAACTCCTTTTGAAGATGGGATTTCTTCTATTCTAGTTGGCCCGAACCAGCAACATTATATCACCACTGAGGGAGATATTAGCACTTTTGGAGGCTTAACAGTTAAATTATGGGATTTTAAATCCAAATTACTTGTTACACAAAAGTGGTTTGAGTCAGAGAATGGTCCAGGATCGGGAGAGGTTAAGCTATTGAATAATGGTGTTTTTTTTATCAGCTTTAATCATAGCATTGTAAAAGTAGATATTGTGTCTAATGTTGTTGATACGGTATTTATAGTTGAGTACCCAGAATACATTCATACATACTCGTTAAAAAATGAAGTAGAACTAATTGTTGCGACAAAATCTTATGGAGAAAAACATGAAGAGATCACTGATATAACAAATATAGGTTCGTTGTATCGATTCAACTTAACAGAAAAAGAGATAAAGATGCAAAAGAAAGTTGATTTTGAATATACTTATTTGAAAACATTTGACAATAGAGATTACTTCCTTGCTGGAACCAACAAAGGGGAGTGTTTATTTTTGAATAATTCGTTTGAAAATTTTCGTCAACCAGTAGATTTATACAAAAAGTCATCTCCTAGATTCTTAGCCATAACAAAAGATTCGATTTTAATTGCCAATGCCGCTGTTGGAGAAAAAAAATATTTTAAGTTAATTGGTGAGCCGAGGATAGATTTTTTTGATCTAAGAGCGAATCAAGGTATCCCAAAACTAGATTTAGAATTAACAGATGTACCAAAATATTTTGACACACCTTTTGATATGCAACCAAGTAATAATGTCAAAGAGATTACGTATAAAAAAAAATCTAATATTCTTTATGTAAGTTATGGTTACTCATCGATAAAGCGTTTTAACTTATCAACCTCTAAGGAAAAAACCATCAACATTACTCATAACACAGAAACAATTCATAGTTTAATTGAAACACCAGAAGAGGATATATTTTTTATAATCCATGATAAGGCAACTATTTTTGAAATGTATAATCAATTTTCAATAATTGATTTAAAGTCAGTAAGAAAGTTGAATACCATCAAAAATAAAAAAGAGGCCTTGATAATTGATTCAAAATTTTTTCCAATTGAAGAGGATTACTATTTTATTTCTAAAACGAATTTGGACAGAAATTCTTTTATCAAGCATGACACACTCCTTATAAGAAACAAGAGTTTGACACCCCAAACAGTTGTGATTTGTGAAGAATGTGAAATTTTAATGTATGACGACAATTCAACTTGGATTGTTAAAAGTGAATACGATGGAGTATCGGTAATCAGACCGAGCAATAAACTATTAAACCTCGATACTTTACTAATCTCTCATGAACGCATTTATGAAACAAAAGAAATGGAGATCAGTTGCGAGGAAGACCTTTCTGTAATCAGTTCTTTAGATTTCTACAATGGCATTTTTAAGAAAAAAAGAATAAACCAATTTAAAGAGTATATTGAAAAATTCAATTGTTATTTGGTTGTTCTAGAAAAAGGAAAGTATGATTCTCCTAAAAAGTTCATAGCCCTGTTAGAAGAAAATGGAGAGTTAATTCAAGAAATAGAAATTGATAGGTTATCGTCAGTAGATGTAGAAATTTCAAAAAATAATGAAACCATCATTATCTCTGAATATGATTATGATCAAACTACAAAGTTTCTTGTTTTTAATCGTGTAAATGGTATTTGGGATGTGACAATAAACGAGATTGTTACGAATGGGTTAACAAATATGCAATTGAATCCTGACGGAACAACAGTAATTATTCAACGATCAAAAGAATCAGAAGAATTAAGTTTTGACCTTGTTGAATATAATTTACCAAATTTTAAGAATGAAAACATTATTCATTCAGGATTGTATTATGAATCTTTTTTTGTCGATAAAAAAAGGGGACAGCTGTATAATTATGGAGGAGATTATCTTTATCAGGTCAATTTAAAAACGAATAAAGTAGTTAAGAAAACTTATGTAAACTCTTCTTCTGAAGAGGTCGTTTATTATGATGCTTTAGACCAATTGTTATTTACCTTCTCGGATAGAAATATTCAATTTAACTTAAATGAAAATACTTACACGAAATTCTTTTTATTCGAGAATAATGAAGCGATTATTTCTACAGAAAAAGGTCATTATTTGTCTCAAGGAAATCAACACACTAATTTTGCATTTGCTGTTGAAGATAAGGCGTATCCTTTCTCCCAATTTGATTTAAAATACAACCGACCAGACATTGTTTTAGCAACAATTGGGACATCAGATAAAAATGTCATTAACTCCTACAAAAAGGCTTATGACAAAAGGTTACAAAAGATGGGTTTATCCAACTATAAAATAGTTGATGAGTTTCATCTACCTGTTATTTCGATTAATGAGAAGAGTAATTCTTTCCAAACAGAGAATGACATCACAACCCTCAATATCTCCTCCTCCGACTCCAAATACTCCCTTGATCGTGTTAACGTATGGATCAACAACGTTCCAATCTACGGCGTTAACGGAATCTCTCTCCGTTCTAAAGTGACGCAAGATTTCGATACTACCTTCCAACTACAACTAAACGAAGGCGACAACAAAATTGAAGTCTCAGTCCTCAACCAAGCCGGTGCTGAAAGTTACAAAGAAACAATCTACATCACTTGCACGAAACCAGCCCCAAAACCCAATCTCTATTTCGTAGGTATTGGAGTAAAAGATTATGCCGACCAAAACATGAACCTAAAATTCTCCGATAAAGACATTAGAGATGTTGCAAATATGTATGGCAAAAATAAATCCTACGGAGAAATTTACATCGATACTTTTCTCAATGCTTCCGTAACAAAAGACATTCTCCCTCAAATCAGAAAACGATTAGAATCATCTACCATTCATGATCAAGTTATCTTCATGTATTCAGGTCATGGTATTCTAGATGATTCATTGGATTATTTCCTTACAACGTATGACATTGATTTCTTCAACCCGAAAGAGAAAGGAATCCCTTACGAAGCTGTTGACGCATTGATGGATAACATTCCTGCACGAAAGAAATTGGTATTAATAGACGCATGTAACTCTGGCGAGGTGGATAAAGATGAATTAGAAGTTGAAAATACGGATTCAGATTACTCAGGAGTCACCGCCGAAGCTATCGGACCAAAAGGAGATTTATTTAAGAAGTATACGACCAAAACCAATTCTTTCGAAATGATGCAAGAGCTTTTTACTGATCTTCGCCGTGGAACAGGAGCTACAGTTATCTCATCTTCTTCTGGAAAGTATTTCAGTTTTGAAGATAAGAAGTATCAGAATGGGGTTTATACCTATGCTTTGAAGCTTGGTTTGGAAGGTGAAGCTGATAGAGATGGTGACGGTGAGATTACAGTTACAGAATTGAAAGAATTCCTTTATTCAAAAGTAGAAGAGTTAACGCATGGAAAACAAAAGCCAACAGCAAGACAAGAAAATTTGGAATATGATTATAGAGTTTGGTAGGTTAAAATTAGTTAAAAACCAATCTAAACTTGAAACTAGTTGAATGCTACCCGTTGTAAATTATAGAATCCAATATAAAAAATAAATAAGTATCTTTATCAACCTAAAATCAAACACAATGAATAGAAGTTTACTCACTATTTTTATTTGCACCATCACTTTATTGTCTTTTTCTCAAGGGACAGAAGTGGAATATAACTTTCAAACAGAAGAATATACCTTCTACAAAATCATTAAAAAGAAAGACACCACTTATCGTAAAGAAATTAAACGTCCATATAGTTTTAATGGAATCCCAACTAAAGTAACAGTTAAAGACCTAAACACTTTTTATTATGATGTGAAAATGACATCGGAATCACACAAAGTGATACCTGTAAATGGAGACCAAAGTGTAGAAATGTTGGCTCAAAATTTCACGTCTGGTGCGAGTGCTTTTAAAGATTTAATAGGGGAGGTGAAAGACAATGATATTTATAAATCCTTATTTGTAGATGGAGAATTTCAGGGAATCGAAGGTTTGAAATCTGGACTAGGTTTTGGAGAAATGCAGTTCAAAGCAGAAATGGAACGTCTCGAATTGCAAGGAAAACAATTAGAGTCGACGCAGTCTAAAATAAAAAAACAAAGTGTTCAGTTGAAAAAAACCTTTGATCAATTGCTATTAGCGGAGTTTGTCAACGACCAAATGAACAAGACGAAACTCAATCGGTCTATATCACCTTCTGAAATGAAAGAACGATCGGAAGACTTAATCAGAAAAATAATGAGAGATGGTGCATCTTTAGAAGCTGTGATTGATAAGTCTGAGAGCATTAATATTGAATTGTCAAAAGGTTATTCTGGTTATAAAAATGCTTTTAATTTGTATGAGGTTCAACACGAAGGCTTGCTAAATTCAATTCAATCTTTGAAAGAAAAGCTGGGTGGAGATGATTTTATGCCGATTGTAAAGTCTTTGGAAACGGAATTAGGTTCTGATTTCTCAGACATTAAACAAAATTACGAAGTGTTAGGCTTATTAGTAGAAGAATACAATTCTTCTGCAGTAAGAGAGCATTACTTAAAAGCATTTGAGAATTATGATGCGATTCAACATGCAGATTTTAATTACAACTATTCTCTAAATACAGACGAGGATATTACAACACTCAAAATGGAATTCGTAGAAGGTGATACTTCAGATTCATCAAGTCAAAAAGTGATAAGAACGAGAGAAATTATTCTGCCAACAAAAGGTGGACTGAGAATCAATTCTAGTGCTGGAGTGTCTTTTTTACGCTTTTTTGAAGGACACGACTCTTACAATAGTGATGCAGGTACAGTTAATAGAATCTCAGGAGATGCTTTTCGTCCAGCTTTAACAACGATGTTTCACTTTTACAGACAAACATACCGACCTGTTGTAGTTGGTGGCTCTTTTGGCGTGAGTGTTCCAATAGAAGGAGATAAAGAATTTATATACATGTTGGGAAGCTCGTTCATTTTCGGAAAAGGGCAACGGGTGATTTTAAACATCGGTGCTTTTGGTGGTAAAATTGAAAGGTTAAGCGGAGTCAATGTTGGCGATCCAATTGCAACTGGTTCCATTGTACCAACGAAAAGAATATTTGATTTTGGAGCATACGTTGGAATAACGTTAAATATTAACAAGTTGTTTTAATTACGTCGTTCTACGTATTGCGAAAACTTAGAATGAAATGTATTTTTGGAGAATAAAATCGATTAGAATGAAAAAAATAGGACAAAGTATCGTTGCGATAATGTGTATTGCAATAAGTTTCAACTCGTTTTCTCAAACGAGAAGTTTGGGTATGAAAGTAGATAGAAAAAAAGCAGAGGCAATTCCTTTAGTCGAAAAACCATTAGGGTTTGGAGATAATCTTCCAAAATCCTACTCTTTAAAAAAATACGTTCCAAACATCGGAGATCAAGGAGATCATGGTACATGTGTTGGGTGGTCGTCAACATACTATTTAGCATCAA
>DQTF01000195.1 GCA_015662935.1 Crocinitomicaceae bacterium
TAATGCTCTTATTGATTTGGAATTCGAAACTCCAACTCCGATTCAAGAGCAAGCTTTTTCTGTTGTACTATCGGGGAAAGACATTGTCGGAATTGCTCAAACCGGTACAGGTAAAACCTTGGCTTATATGCTGCCGATTCTTCGAGATTTAAAGTATTCTGAACAAACTAACCCGCGAGTTTTAGTTCTTGTACCAACTAGAGAATTGGTTTTACAAGTGGTTGATGAGATCCAGAAGTTTGCGAAATACATGACTGTACGTGTTTTGGGAGTGTATGGTGGGACAAATATCAATACGCAAGCACAAAAAGTACTGCAAGGGACCGATATCATCGTTGCTACTCCAGGTCGTTTATATGATTTAGTTCTAGCAAATTCATTGCAACTTAAATCGATTAAAAAATTGGTTATTGATGAAGTCGATGTAATGCTTGATCTTGGTTTTAGAAGACAAATTACCAATATTTTTGAATTGATGCCCGAACGTCGTCAGAATATTATGTTCTCCGCAACAATGACGGATGATGTAGCAGAGTTAATTGACGATTCTTTTATTAGCCCTGTTAAAATTGCGATTGCAGTCAGTGGAACACCTTTGGATAACATCAAGCAGTCTTGCTACAAGGTTGAGAATTTCTACACGAAAGTTAATCTATTAAAGCATTTGCTTTCTGATCACGATGCATTCCGAAAAATTTTGATTTTTGTCTCAAATAAGAAAAGTGCTGATAGAGTATTTGATGAAATATCATTGAGATTCGTTGATAATGTCAGTGTTATTCATTCTAATAAGTCGCAAAATTACAGAATTCGATCCATCGAAGAATTTGACAACGATATCAATCGTATTCTCGTGGCAACAGATGTTATGGCTAGAGGATTGGATTTAGAAAAAATCACACACGTTATCAATTTTGACGTTCCTAATTTCCCGGAGAATTACATGCACAGAATTGGTAGGACAGGTCGTGCTGAAGAAGAAGGAAATACCATTCTATTTTATACAGAGAAAGAAGAAGCCTATAAAGATAGCATCGAAGAATTAATGGATTACAAAATCCCATCATTGGATTTTCCTTCTGAGGTAGAAGTTTCAAAAGAATTGACTCCTGAAGAAATGCCCGATGATTCAATGGCAGCAAATAGTCACAATAGAAATTCACTTGTTTCTGATCGATTAGGAGGAGAGGCATTTCATGAGAAGAAGGAGAAGAACCAAAAAACCAATCAAGGAGGTTCTTACAACCGTAAATTAAAATCGAAATACAAAAAATCACAGACAAGAGGGGATAAGACGTATCACAAAAAGCAGAAGAGAGGATAAGAAGGAGCATTTCGAGAACCTCAGTTCAGATGAAAGCTGAAAGTTGAAAGTTGATGTTTGTTAGAATTGAGAGAAGAGGTTTAGCTGATTTGTAATTATTCTTAATTTATTTCGTCTGAGAAAAAAAAGGTAATTATGCCATACATTGAAGTGATATCTCATGAGAATTCTGAAGGAGAATTAAAAGAAATCTATGATAATCTTGTAAAAACAAGAGGAAAGTTAGCAGATGTTCATACAATTCAAAGTTTGAATCCAAAGTCAATTGTCAATCACATGGATTTATACATGACAATTATGTTTGGAAAATCTCCGTTAAAGCGAGTGCAAAGAGAAATGATGGCAGTTGTTGTGTCAAAGGCAAATGATTGCGAATATTGTCAAATGCACCACGCAGAAGCCGTCAATCACTATTGGAAAGATGAATCGAAGACTGAACAATTAAAAAACGATTATTCTAAACTGACATTAACGGATGTTGATACAGCACTTTGTAACTTTGCAAAGGAGTTAACAATCAATCCAAATCATAAAAATCAGGAATCAGTTGAGAATTTAAAAGTAGTAGGACTTTCTGATAGAGCGATACTTGATGCTACATTGGTGATTTCTTATTTCAACTTTGTAAATAGAATCGTTTTAGGTCTTGGTTTAGCGGTTGATGAAGATGAGTTAAAGGGGTATGAATATGACTAGTCGTCTTTCTTTGACTCGTTTATTTTTCGATTCATCTCTTTAATTTTCAATTTGTTCAATTCTTTAGAAGATTGTTTTCTCTTCTTTTTTTGATTGAGCAACTTGGTGTGCTTTTTCTTATTGGAGGTGTTTTTTTGTTTCGCCATCTTTCAATTTTCAATATAACGATCTAGTATCCCTGATGAGACCTCAGTCTATTTCCTCTCCCTAATGCTATTGCTTCTTCTATTTGAGCAATCATTGCATTCTTGTCCCTTCCTAAAACCCCTTTAAGAACTAAACTGTTGGAGGCGTGGTCACTTCTAAATATTGTCGTTTCTAATTCTATATTTTCCAAAAACAATTTCATTTCCTCGAACAACTCAATCTCTTCTAATTCAATAAATTCTCCCAAGTACCTGTTCTTATAATGCTCCATTCCTTTGTGTGCAGTCAGAACTAGAGTAGATGCAAATTTAGGTTGTGTTGCATTGAGCACTCTTGCAGAATGAATGGCGTGTTGTTTTGATAACAACTTCCCTCCAACACCGTTAATAATCATTACTGACGAATCCATTCCTGCTTTTTTCGATTTATTCAACCCGTCAACTGTTGTTTGATACGTTTCTCCTTTTTGAATTGCTTCTAATACTTCTGAGTCCCCAGATTCTATTCCAACATAAAGCAATGACAAACCATTCTTTCTTAAATCAAGTAATTCTTCTGCTGTTTTTCTCATCAAGTTGGATGGGGAAGCATAGGTCGATATTCTGCGTAAGTTAGGGAATGTCTCGTTCAGTTTTTGCAGAATAGGAATTAAACGTTTATTAGAAAGGACTAACGGATCTCCATCAGCCAAAAAAACTTTGGTAATATTCTCAGAATGACTTTTGAAAGCTTCTATATCTTTAAAAACATCATCCTGATTTCTAGCTTTAAATTGCTTTGATGTGTACATTTCACAAAAAGAACACTTATTCCAAGAGCAACCGAGTGTTATTTGAATAATCAATGATCGACCTTCGCTTGGTGGACGGAATAATGGTTCATCGTATTGAATTGGAAATTCTAGCATCTAGCAAAGATAATTGAAATTCATCAAAAAAATAGTTTATATTTGACTTATGGGTAAACTGCTAAATATTGCGACTAGAACACGAAAAAGATCGTCGATGGACACTCATTCTACGATAAGTATTTCTTTTGAGAAAGGAGTAGGTGCAGATTCTAGGGGGATGATTAAAGGTAACCGACAAGTTACAGTCTTATCAATTGAATCCTGGAAAGAAGCTCTTGCAACAATTGATTCTGATGCAGATTGGACAACACGAAGAGCTAATTTACTCATTGAAGGAATTGACTTAGAACATTCTGACAACAAAATATTAACGATAGGGAATGTTCAATTAGAAATCAAAGGAATACTAGATCCTTGTGGGAGAATGGATGAACAAGTATCAGGCTTAACGGATGCCTTAAAGCCCCGCTGGAGAGGAGGAGTGAAGTGTAAAATTTTAAATGAAGGAGATATTAATTGTGGAGACATTGTGAAAATTAGTTAATGAAAGAAGAAGAAAATAGACCAACACAGAATAGAATCGTTTGTGATTCAAGAATTTGTCGCGTAGAAGAGATTCAACCAGGGTTTCTGTCTTTCCATTTTAAAGGAAATCATGATTCGGAAATTCAAGAATTTAAAGAGCTCATTACTCAGACCTTAAAGAAGATAAAATATCAACCTTTTGTTGCTATAAATGACCTAAGTGATAATCATGGCAGTTTTTCCAATGAAGTAAAAAAATACCTAGTCAATCATCCTGATTTAAAAAAGTATAAACTTGCTGAAGCTGTTGTCGTGAATAGTCTAGGTGTTAGAATTCAATTAAATTATCTGATTAAAATGACAAAACATAGCGGAATGCTTGTTAGGGCATTTGGTGATTATGATTCTGCATTGCAATGGATTCTCAAAAAGAAAAAAGAACTTATAAAGCACTAATTACTTTTTTGTAAAGCCTAGATAAAAATGCTAATGCAAGTTTTCGTTTATACGTTACTTTAATTCAAATTTTGCTGTCTCCTTAAATTTTATCTGCAACGATATGATAAGTTGGATCTTCAAATACATTAACTTCAATAATTTTATCGGCATTCTTTAATAGATCCTGACAGTCAGCACTTAAGTGACGAAGATGAATTTTCTTTCCAGCTTTTAGATACCTCTCCGTTAGACTGTTTAACGCTTCAATGGCAGACATGTCAACAATTTTACTTTCTGAGAAATCAATGATAACGTCTTCAGGGTCATTTTGAACATCGAATTTCTCATTAAATACTGCGATAGAACCAAAAAACAATGGACCATATATTTCGTAATGTTTTGAACCGTTATCATCAATGTACTTTCTTGCTCGAATACGTTTTGCATTTTCCCATGCATAAGCCAATGCAGAAATGATAACACCAATTAAGACTGCTAGTGCAAGGTTGTGTAAAAATACTGTAATTAGAGTTACGACAACCATAACAATAACGTCTGTGACAGGCATTTTTCCAAAGACTTTTAAACTTGCCCATTCAAAGGTTCCGATAGCCACCATAAACATTACACCTACTAGTGCCGCCATTGGTAGTTGCTCGATCACAGGTGCTCCCCACATGATAAATGAAAGCAATCCAACTGATGCTACAATTCCAGACAGCCTTGCTCTTGCTCCTGAAGAAATATTAATTAAACTTTGTCCAATCATGGCACAACCTCCCATTCCAGAGAACAATCCTGTTACAATATTTGCTGTTCCTTGTGCTACACATTCTTTATTACTACGACCTCTTGTTTGCGTAATTTCGTCGATTAAATTCAAGGTAAGTAATGATTCTATCAAACCAACCCCTGCTACAATTAATGAATAAGGAAAGATGAATACAAATGTCTCCCAATTAAATGGAATATGAGGAATATTAAAAGGAGGAAAACCACCTTGCAATGATTTCACTTCTCCAATCAGCGTATCAACAACTGTTTTTGTTTCTATTCCACCAAAAATTGTAATTGCAGAAACAACAATGATAGCAACTAGGGAAGAAGGTATAGCTTTGGTTAGTTTTGGCAACCCCCAAATAATTAACATTGTCAATGAAACCAGTCCAAGCATTAAATACATATCGTTTCCAGATATCCAGTTTCCATCCATTTTAAAAGAATCAAATTGCGCCATAAAAATAACGATAGCCAACCCGTTGACAAAACCGAACATCACAGGGTGAGGGACCAGACGAATAAACTTGCCGAGTTTCAATAGTCCAACTACAATTTGAATGATACCGGCAAGAACAACCGTTGCAAAGACATATTGAGTTATTTCGTCAATAGAGATACCAGGAACCGTTTCTTTTAAAACAGCAATCATTCCAACATAAATTACTGCAATAGCACCCGTTGCTCCAGAAATCATTCCTGGGCGTCCACCAAGAATGGAAGTAATTAATCCGATAGAAAATGCTGCATATAATCCTGTTAAAGGAGAAAGGCCAGCAATAATAGCAAAGGCGATCGCCTCAGGAACTAATGCTAGTGCAACAGTTATTCCAGAAAGAATTTCATTTTTGTAATTCACTTTCTGTTTTAAATCGAAAAGATTAAATATTTTTTTCATAAGGGCGCAAAAGTATCAATTATCAAGTGATAATTAGTATTCTTAATCTTTAATTCTCCATTATTAATTAAATCATTCCTTATGAAACGGAGGTAAATCTGTCGGCACCTTACTCGCCCTGTCATGTAATACAATACTCCCTGTAACACCAACATTCAAAGAGTTATTGCCTGGTAATTGAATCAACATGTGGCATTTTTCTTTTACGTATTCTGGTAAACCTGTATCTTCTGCTCCTAGCAAGTAAATAGCCCTTTTAGGATGTTCAAATTCGTGCAACATTTCTGCTCGGTCATCCATTTCGATTCCAACTAAACGGCAATCGTATGGGATGTTCGCCAATAAATCATCGAAAGATTTGTAGTTAAACAAAGGGATTCTAGACCATGTTCGCAATACATCTGATGATTGCTTTTTATACCTTCCTTCAACTGTGAAAATATACGCAGCTCCAAGAATGTAAGCAGACCTCCAAAGCGTTCCTATGTTATGCGATGTCTTCCCTCTAAAAACACCTATTGCGCAATATCCTTTTTTGTTAACAGTTTTCATGTCACAAAAATAGGGAATCATTCAAGAATTAAAGGATAAAGTTAAATGATTATGTAGGTGGAAATATTCTCAGTTAAAATTAACGCACTATTAATTACCCTAATAATGCGTCCATTAGGTTGCTTTAACTTAAGAATTTCTTTAGCAATAAATGAGTCAAGCTTTCTTTGCTTTTACCATATTCTCGCAATTTTTGAAGAATCATTTCTCATCTTATCATTTTCTAGAACTTGAAAAGCTTCAAAAAATTCTGGGCAGTTCATTAATGGTCCATTAACTCGATACATTCCTGGAGAATGAGGATCATTGGCGATTCTGTTTTTTAACTCTTCATCTGTATAATTGATTTTCCATAATTGTGCATAAGCAATAAAGAAACGCTGTGCAGGATCAAAGCCTTCTCTTTTAATTCCTTCTTTGTATTCCTTTGTTCTCTTGTAAGCATGAAACGCCAAGGTTAATCCACCGAGATCAGCAATGTTTTCCCCCATTGTCAAACTAGAATTAACACAATGACCGTCAATTGGACAGAATCCATCAAAAGTTGCTCCTAACTTCCCTGTTCTTTCTTCAAAAGCAGTTCTATCATCAGAAGTCCACCAATTTGTAAAAGAACCATCCGCTGCAAACTTAGATCCCATATCGTCAAATCCATGCGTAAACTCATGTCCGATAATCATTCCAATTCGTCCATAATTTACTGCGTCTTCATAATTCTCACTAAAGAATGGAGCTTGCATAATTCCCGCTGGGAAAGCAATTTCATTGAGCAAAGGATGATAGTAAGCGTTCACCATATGAGCTGGCATTCCCCATTCATCTTTATCTACTGGCTTGTTCAATTTTTTAATATTCTTTTGAAAAGAAAATAGTGCAGCTTCATTGATGTTATGAATGTAATCCTCATTTTTAAAGTCTAAAGAACTAAAATCAGTCCATACATGTGGGTAGCCAATTTTTCTACCGATTGCATTTAATTTAGTGAGAGCCTGTTTTTTTGTGTCTTTACTCATCCATTCAAGATTATTGATTCTCTCCTTAAAAACAACCAATAGATTATCAATTAGTTCATTTATTTTATGAGCAGCAACATCAGAATAATACCTCCCAACAAATGCTTTACCTAGTAATTCTCCAAATTCTTGATGTGTAATCTCATCAATAGCTTGCTCATTTAATGGTTTCATTTCTGACTTACCAGATAAAACTTCGCCATAGAAAGAAAAGTTTTTCTGAACAAACTCATTGTCCAAATGTCCTGCATAATGATTCAATAATGACCATTTTAAGTAGTTTTTCCATTCTTCAAGAGAAACTTTAGAAGTCATTCGCTCTATAAAAGCGAGAAATTTAGGTTGTGATACTACTAATGAATCAAAAGATTCAATACCTAATTTTGACACATAGTTTTGCATGTCAAATCCACCTGTTGAATGATAAAAGTCATAACTTGAAAACTTGTTGTAGGTGTTCTCTGGAATTCTCAACTCAGCAGGTTCCATCATTTGACTTGCCAAGTTAGATTCAAATTCTACAACAGAACGAGCCATTTTCTTTGCTTTATCCATTGAGACCTCAGTCATTTGAAACATCTCTTGAATGTGGATTTGGTATTTTGCTTTGATTTCACTTTTATCTTTCGCAGAATAATAATTTTTATTTGGTAAGCCAATTCCTCCTTGTCCAAAATAAGCAATGTGATTTTCTACATCTTTTAAGTTTTGACCAACACCAAAATTAAATAAAGAACCAACTCCAAGCATGTGATGCTTTGCAATAATTGTGGGTAATTCTCTTTTAGAGGTCATTTCATCAATTTGCAACAATTGCATTTTAATAGGGGAGAAAGCAATTTCATTTCTTTTATTCATATTGATAAAAGACTGATAATAATCCCCTAGAATTTGGTTCGTAGAGCCTTTTCCTGTATCTAACTTTGATGCTTCCTCTAGTAATGAGGTCAACTTCTTCTTATTTGCTTGATCTAACTCATTAAAACTTCCCCATCTTGATTCTGATGCTGGGACAGGATTGTTTTTTATCCAAGTTCCGTTTGAGAACTCAAAAAAGTCATCTTGCGGACGAACACTGTTGTTTAGATAAGCAATATCAATTGTTTCTGATCGTCTTTGAGAAGTTGCAATTTCTTCTACGACTAATTCTTCTGTAATTTTCTTTGTAGAATCACAACTTAAAAAAGTTAAAACAGCAAGAAATGGGATAAATATTTTTTTCATAAGATTTTTTATTTAGTAGGAGAAAAGGTCATTTCAACATGAGGAATCCCATCTTCTAAGTATTCTTTTCCTGTTGAGATAAAATTATGCTCTCTATAGTATTTTTCTAAGTGCTTTTGAGCAGAAATAGTAATGACAGCATTGCCAAACTCAACGACAGAATAATCAACGCATTTGTTCATTAATTCATGACCGATGCCTTCTCCTCGAATTTCATTTTCTATAACAACTCGACCTATAGACGGAGAATCATACGAGATGCCTGGAGGAAGAATTCTAGCAGTTGCAACAATATTTCCTTTACCATCTCTACAAATAACATGGTAGCATTTTTTATCTTTCCCGTCTAAGTCTTGGTAGGGGCAATCTTGCTCAACTACAAAAACTTTAATTCTCAATGCAATGATGTCATGAAACTCATTGATTGATAATTCATTAAAGTGTTTTATTTGCCAATTTAGGTGCATTGTTTTTAATTTTATGTTTGAATAACGCCAACATTATATGGCTTTTCTGATTTTTTATGACTCGCCATTTCAATTCCCATTGAAATAATCTTTCTGGTGTCTACAGGGTCGATTATAGCATCTATCCACAATCTACTTGCTGCATAATAAGGAGAGGTTTGCTCATCGTAACGGTTTTTAATCTTATCATACAACTCCTTTTCTCGTTCTGGAGTGATTTCTTCTCCTCTCTTTTTTAGAGATGCAACTTCAATTTGAACGAGTACTTTTGCTGCTGCTGAGCCACCCATTACTGCGATTTGCGCAGTTGGCCAACCGACAATTAATCGTGGGTCATATGCCTTGCCACACATTGCGTAGTTTCCAGCTCCGTATGAATTTCCTGTAACAATTGTGAATTTAGGAACAACTGAATTTGCCATTGCACTGACCAGTTTTGCTCCATCTTTGATAATTCCACCGTGTTCACTTTTTGAACCAACCATAAACCCAGTAACATCTTGCAAGAATACAAGAGGTATGTTTTTTTGATTGCAATTCATGATAAAACGTGCTGCTTTATCCGCAGAATCGGAATAAATAACCCCACCAAACTGCATTTCACCTTTAGCATTTTTTACAATTTCTCTTTGATTGGCAACAATTCCAACACTCCATCCATCTACACGTGCATAAGCACAAACGATTGATTTACCGTAATTCTTCTTGTATTCTGTGATTTTAGAGTCATCGACTAAGCATTCCAGAATTTCTCTTACATCATAAGGTTTAGATCTGTCTTCAGGCATAATGCCATATACATCTTTGACATTTCTATTGGGTGCTGTACTTTCTTTTCTGTCAAAACCAGCAGTTTCAGAATGCCCAATTTTGTCCATCAAATCTCGAATGGTAGCCAAACACTCTTCATCATTCTCTGTATTGTAATCACAAACACCTGAAATTTCTGTATGAGTTGTTGCTCCGCCCAAGGTCTCGTTATCGATACTTTCACCAATTGCTGCTTTCACTAGATAAGAACCTGCCAAAAAGATAGTTCCTGTCTTATTAACTATCAAAGATTCATCCGACATAATAGGAAGGTATGCCCCTCCTGCAACGCAAGACCCCATCACTGCAGCAATTTGTACAATTCCTTGAGAACTCATCACTGCATTATTTCTGAAGATCCTACCAAAATGTTCTTTATCCGGAAAAATTTCATCCTGCAATGGTAGATAAACACCTGCAGAATCAACCAAATAAATAATTGGCAATCGATTCTCCATTGCAATTTCTTGAGCTCTTAAGTTTTTCTTTCCTGTAATTGGAAACCAAGCACCTGCTTTTACGGTTGCATCATTGGCGACAACAATGCACTGTTTGCCAGATATATATCCAATAACAATCACAACACCTGCAGCAGGGCATCCTCCATGTTCTTCATACATTTTGTATCCAGCCAACGCACCTATTTCAATCTGCTCACAACCTTTATCCAGTAGTAATTCGATTCTTTCACGAGCCGTTAACTTACCTTTAGCCTTGTGCTTTTCTATTCTTCTTTTTCCTCCACCTAAATAAATTGCGTCCAATTCTCTTTCTAATGCAGAGATTTTAAGACGCATTGCATCATCGTTTTTGTTGAAGGTTAATTCTTTCTTTGAAATTGCCATTTAATTCTCTTGAAATTTGATGCTCAAATATAATCAATTCTTACTGTTTTTGACAATTCGTTGTTAGTAGAATTATACAACAGGATTAGTGATAAAGTTTATCTTTGTGTTATGCAAGATTCGTATAGGTATAAAGGTATGAGAAAGAGGTTAATAACAGAACTTCGAGAGAAAGGGATTCAGGATGAAAAAATTCTGAATGCTTTTGATGCAGTTCCTCGTCATTTTTTTTTGGACACTACATTTGCTGAGCAAGCTTATTCTAATATGCCGTTTCAAATTGGATCAGGCCAAACAATCAGTCATCCTTACACGGTTGCATTTCAGACACAATTGTTAAATCTTAAAAGAGGGGATAAAGTGCTTGAAATCGGAACAGGATCTGGGTTTCAGACGTGTATTCTTGCAGAGTTAGGTGTTAAAGTATTCAGTATTGAACGCCATAAGGAATTGTATCTAAAAGCAAAAGTTATTGTACAAAAACTTGGATACACTGCTAGATTGTCTTTTGGAGATGGCTATAAAGGATTGCCAACTTATGCACCATTTGACAAAGTGATTATAACTTGTGGTGCACCTTTTATTCCTCAAGATTTGATTGACCAACTTAAAATAGGAGGCGTTATGATTATTCCTGTTGGAGAAGGGGCTGAGCAACAAATGAAAAAAGTAACAAAGCTTTCTGATACAGAAGTTAAGACAGAAGAATTTGGAGTATTTAGTTTTGTCCCGATGCTGGAGAAAAAAGTAAAATAAAAAAAATAAAAAAAGAGGAACCTTTCGATTCCTCTTTGACCATGAGACTGTTTCTTATTAATGACCTTTTGCAGCAAGATATCTTTCTGCGTCTAAAGCTGCCATACATCCTGTGCCAGCAGCAGTAACCGCTTGCCTATATCTTTTATCAGCTGCATCTCCAGCAACAAAGACACCTTCAACGTTTGTTAATGATGTTCCCGGCTCTTCGTATTTAATATATCCTGTTTCATCAAGGTTGATGAAATCTTTAAAAATGTCTGTATTTGGTTTGTGTCCAATAGCAACGAAAAATCCAGTACAAGGAATTGTTGTTTCTTCGTCTGTTTTACTATTCTTTACTAAAGCCCCTGTTACACCTTGTCCATCTCCTAAGACCTCAACAGTATTAACATTATACATTATTGTAATGTTCTCCGTGTTCTTGACACGTTCAGCCATAATCTTAGATGCTCTAAATTCATCACGTCTGACTATCATAGTCACTTTAGTACATAATTTAGATAAATAATGCGCTTCTTCACAAGCAGAATCACCTGCTCCTACAATTACTGTTTCTTGTCCTCTGTAAAAGAATCCATCACAAACGGCACAAGCAGAAACACCTCCACCCATTTTTAAGTACTTCTGTTCAGACTCAAGTCCTAGGTACTTCGCAGTTGCACCTGTAGAAATAATAACTGTGTCAGCATGGATTTCTTTACCATCGTCTGCCCAGCATTTATGTACATCTCCAGAAAAGTCAACTTTGGTAATGAACCCGAATCTTACATCTGTATCAAATCTTTTTGCTTGTGCTTCTAATTGGACCATCATATCAGGACCTGTAATCCCTTCAGGGTATCCTGGAAAATTCTCAACCTCATTTGTAGTAGTCAGTTGACCTCCAGGTTGCATTCCTTGGTATAGCATTGGACTCATATCTGCTCTTGCAGCATAGATAGCAGCTGTATATCCAGCAGGGCCAGATCCAATAATTAAGCATTTAGTTTTTTCTATATCACTCATATCTCTTTATTTACTTATTCTTATAAATTTTATGACAAAAATAATTGTTTATTACTTTCTAGCACACATTAGCCAATAGAAAGATTTTATAAGTAGATAAATCCTTTTTATACTAGCAATAGTAGTCTGTTTACTAGTTGGTTACCAATGTAAAAGTTTCTAACTCGAACTCATTGCCATCATGGAAATCGTGCAATTGTAAAATAAATAGAAAATACTCTAGTTACTTTTTTGATTTCCACTAAAAGAAGCGTAATTTTGTAGCTGCTTTTTTGAGCCCAACAATATGATAGATACAGAACTGTACGAAGCTAAAATTTTATATCCTTTTCAGGAGAAAACAATTAATCTTATACTTGAAGAGTTATCATCTAATGATAAGGATTTCAATCTGTTATTCCAGTTGCCAACAGGTGGAGGAAAGACTGTTATTTTTTCTGAAATAGCGAAAAGATACATAGCAAAAACGGGTAAAAAGGTATTAATTCTTACGCATAGAATTGAACTATCTGTTCAAACATCGAAACAACTAACTGCAATTGCTGTCAATAATAAGGTTATCAACAGTGAAGTTAAGGATATTCCGAATCAAGATGAATACAATTGCTTCATTGCAATGGTAGAAACTTTGAATAATCGTTTGAACGATGATAAAAATTTTATACAAAATGTTGGTCTCGTAATTGTCGATGAGGCCCATTACAACAGTTTTAGGAAGATTTTTCAATTTTACGACAATGCAAATATCCTTGGAGTAACCGCTACGCCTTTAAGTAGCAACAAGGCGTTACCATTGAATGATAACTATAACAAACTACTTGTTGGTGAAAGTATTTCTTCATTGATTGAAAGTGGATATTTAGCTGATGCAGAGTCTTATACGTATGATGTTAATTTGCATGGATTAAAAATTGGTTCGAATGGTGATTTCACAGTAAGTAGCTCTGACGTCGTTTATGGGAATTATTTTATGCAAGAGAAGTTGTTATTTGCCTACGAAGAAGTTGCAATAGGGACTAAGACATTAATTTTTAATTCAGGAATTGAAACTTCGATTCGTGTTGAAGAGACATTCAAAAAGAGAGGGTATAAAATTCGACATTTGGATTCGACATTTAGTGATAAAGACAGAAAAGACGTCTTGGCTTGGTTTAAAAAGACAGATGATGCCATATTGACTTCGGTAGGAATCTTAACAACTGGCTTTGATGAGCCAACTGTAATGGCCATCATTCTTAACAGAGCAACAAGATCATTAACTTTATACCATCAAATGATTGGTCGTGGCTCAAGAAAACTGCCTAAGAAAGATCAATTTAAATTGATTGATTTAGGTAATAATGTCAGGAGATTTGGGGTTTGGCAAGATTATATTAATTGGCAAGATGCATTTAAATTTCCTGATAGATTTTTGGAAGCTAGACTATCTGAGGTAGAAGACATTGAATTTGAAGCAAAATTTGAATTCCCTCGTGGCTCAGATGATGTTTTTGATCTAGAAAAATTAAATAGTTTCAATATTAAAGAAATTTATTACGACTGTATAGACAGTGGGAAGAAAGGGAAAGATGCAGTAGAAATGTCTCTGAATAATCATTTTGAAGTGATAAAAGATGCTGCAGAAGATTTTTTCCATGGGCTGGAACTGATGGGAGTCTTAGGGCCTCATATAGAACACAGGCTAAAACACTATACAAAGTGTATCACGAAAAGTACTCCTAATTATTATAAGTACTTAATTGAAACATATTTAAGACAATTAAGACAGAAGCTAAGAGCAAATCTTGATGATGAGTAATTAAAAAGTTAAAAGTATTTCTGTTGTGTCAAATGGAATAGTGACCCCAGTTTTTTCTCCAACGATAGTTGTCCCAGGAATAAAATAACTGTACGTAAAGACTGAATTTCCATCATTAATGCAGTAAACTGAAGTGTCAGAAATACTCGTAAGTACTTGTTGATTGGAGGAACAGCATTCATCACAATTTTTCTTTCCAACGATAATCGTGTAATTTACTGAGCCGACACCGGATTGTTTAATGAAATGTAACTTTGCCCAAGCTTTTGCTGTTGTCGCAAAATCTCTAACATTATCATTCTCTATTGTCATATCAGAAAAATTGATGCTTGAATTGACAGAGAAATAGTTCTGTTTTTCTATAAGTAAACGATAGGATAAGACGTTATCTCTGGGGAATACAAAAGAGTAAGTTCCATCCGAAGAAGTTGAAGTAGTTCCTATTAGTTGTTCTTGTGTGGTTCCAGCTTGTAAAGAATATAAACGAACGGTTGCGCCACTTAGTCCTATAGAAAAAGAAGTGTTAGTAACAGCTCCTCTTAATATGAAGTCAGCCTTTCCTTTTTTCTTACAACTCGCAAAAACAAGTGAAAGACTTAAAATGATTAAAAGTATTCTCATGAATCAAATTTACAGAATATTATTTAATTAAGTTGAAATGTACTTTTTAATAGACGAATGTTAATATTATTAAAACAAACTTATTAACAAAGTTTGTGAATGAAACAATCATTTTTATATATTGTCATCAATATTAACTTAAACTAAATTATTATGGCAGATGCTACAAAAAAAAATGGAATGGCTACGGCTTCTATGGTCCTCTTTCAGGTATCGCAAAAATTGGAGGTTATGCTAATATCTTTTTTGGGATAGCATTTATCGTTATGTATGGTGTAAATTATAAAGCGTTAAACAAATGAGTGAATTAGATGA
>DQTF01000126.1 GCA_015662935.1 Crocinitomicaceae bacterium
AAAGTTGATAACACTTCTTTTTTAGCTGTATAGTCTATCTTTAAACTATCGTACTTGCTTTTAAGCTGCGCAAAAGGAAAGATAACAGGTTTAAATGGTCCTGGATTAACCACGTTGAAATGCGTAGGACACAAGTTATTATTTGGCGTTATAATTTTGTCAATATTAATAGAATTATTTAATGGTTCTTTGTTTAAACCATTATCAAAGTAATATTTTGTGTAAATACTTGCTGGTAAAGTACTCTCAATATTACGGTCATTCACTAAGGTAAAAGTATTCCCTGCAGATTCAGCAAAAAGCCCTTGTTCTAACTTCGCACCATCCAAAGCGTCATTGGTAGAGATAGCTATATCCATTCTCTCATTGTTAATGTTTTCATTACACAAAAATTCTAAGCCTTTGTATGCTCCTATAGGTCCTCCAATAAAATCATTTCTATTCTTCCCAAAAGAAACAGCACCAAATGCCATGTTGGTCATTCTATTTTTATAGACCTCGTTATCTTCTAAGCCTGAGTTACGTATGCTTGGTCCAAGAGACCCAAAACTAGGCTGAGAGATAAAGTCATTTCCTTCTATTTGGTAAGCAGTAGATTTGTTGGTGTATATACCATATTGAAAGGCATAAACAGTAGAATTAACACCTGGTAATATAAATTGCTTTAACGGCATCCGAATATTCTTGAGTAGAAAATTGATTTCCGTCAGTAATGTTGAATTTGTGATAGATATAATTCATCCAACGTTGAGCTTTAATTTTTTCATGGTTTAAGCTTGTATCAGGATTTTCCATTAAGTCTCTAAACGCTGACTCAATCTCATCAGTCGTTGGAGAAGTAGTATCTCCAGGAATTGTACTCAGGTTCTGAGTGATTCCACTCGGAATGCTTTTTATTTGCTGAGAATAAGAAAATAAAGTCAGCAAACAAATACTTAAAGTGAGGGTAATTTTTTTCATGGTTAAGTTTTTTAATTCTCTGTGAAGTTGAAAAAAAACCAAAAAACAAAGCTTTTTGCCAAAAGCTTATCAAAACAGAGTATAAATACGCTGTTTTTTGATGAGAAATACTTTGTTTAGTGAAATATGAAGTTAGAAAGTTGAATTAATCATGTTTGTTTACTCTACATATCAATGAAGAGATGTGATTTGCTCTGTAAGATTAATAACAAGAATCACTTTCCCTATGTTTGCATAGTAAATTTATTATCTTTGCCTCATGAAAATTCCAGCAAAAAAAGTTGCGTTATGCAAAATGCTTAACATACAATTCCCCGTTATCGTTGCACCCATGTTTCTTGTATCCAATAAAGAGATGATAATCGCAGCGATTAAATCAGGGGCTACTGGAGCAATTCCAGCACTGAATTATAGAACGGTAGATGAATTAAGAGAAGCAATTCGATCTATAAAATCAGAATCGGATGGCCCATTTGGAATCAACCTAATAGTTAATAAATCAAATTTCTTATACAAGGAGCAATTGCAAGTTTGTTGCGAAGAAAAGGTTGATTACCTGATAACATCTTTGGGATCGCCGAAAGAAACAATTATTGAAGCGCATAAAGCTGGAGTAAAAGTTTTTTGTGACGTTGTGAATGTTGAATATGCAAAAAAAGTGGAAGCTTTAGGAGCCGATGCAATTATTGCGGTCAACAAAGAAGCAGGTGGTCATGCTGGACCGATGTCTTACAAAGAATTACTTCCTATGCTGAAGAAAGAATGCAACATCCCTGTTATTTCTGCCGGTGGAGTAGGGAATGGAAAAGAAATCGCGAGTATGATTGAGTACGGTGCAGATGGTATTTCAATGGGAAGCGTTTTTATTGCTTCTGATGAAGCAGGCGTTTCTCAAGAATATAAACAAGCTTGCGTTGATTATTCTGCAGAAGATATCGTGATGACAACGAAACTTTCGGGAACTCCTTGTACAGTTATTAATACAGATTACGTCAAAAAAGTTGGAACGAAGCAAAACTGGTTTGAACGTTTGTTGAATAAAAATAAACGATTGAAAAAATGGTTCAAAGCCTTCACTTTTTTTAAAGGAATGAAAAGTTTGCAAAAGGCTGCGTTTAGTTCAACGTATAAAACCGTTTGGTGTGCAGGCCCTTCCATTGAGCATGTGAAATCTATAAGGTCAATTGCAGATATTATTGCAGACTTAAAAAGAGAATATGAAGCAAGTTAAAGAAATCACTTTAAAACAAATGCGACGAAAACTTTGGTTGCTCGGTTTTTTTAAAATCCCGATGATTGGATTTGTGAAGCCAAAGTTGTTAAAGCTGGATGAGAATGAGAGCGTCGTCAGTATTCGTTTGCGCAGAAAAACAAAAAATCATTTGAACTCTATGTATTTTGGTGCGCTTGCTGTTGGTGCTGATATTGCTGCGGGATTGCACGCATTTTATTTTGCTGACTCACTCGGTCATAAAGTTTCATTTGCCTTTAAAGGAATGAATGCTGAATTTTTAATGCGAGCAGAATCGACCATTCTTTTTAAAATTGATCAAGGAGAGCTAATTAAGAAAGCAATTCTTCATTCTGCGGAAACGAAAGAAAGAGTTAATCAACCGATTGATGTGATTGCAACGAATTCAAAAAATGAAAAGGTGGCTACTTTTGTGATGATTGTTTCGGTGAAGGTGAAGTAGCTACAAATTTTGATCAAATAAGTACAGAATAGAAGCAATTGCTGCACATCCCAATTCCAATTCTCTCTTATTTACATTTTCAAAAACATCGCTTGGCGCATGATGAAAGTCAAAGTATCGTTGCGAATCTGGAACAAATCCAACCAAAGGAATTCCTTCGAATGTATGTTTTAGCGGAGAAATATCAACTCCTCCATATCCTTTTTCAAATATGTGCAAATCGTATTCTTTAAAGATGGGAGCAAAAGAAGCTAGCATCATAATTTGTGCATCAGTTCCGTCCATGCTAAATCCTCTTGGTGCAAAACCACCTCGATCACTTTCTAGTGCAAGAATGTGATTTTCGTTGGTTTGCTCTTTTGTCCATTTTGCATAACCTTTTCCTCCACGATTTCCATTCTCTTCATTCATAAAGAAGACTAAACGCAAAGTGTTGTTAGGTCGGTAGTTCAGTTCTTTTAGAATTCTTAAAGCTTCTAATGTATGAACGATTCCCGCACCATCATCGTGTGCACCTTCGCCTGTATCCCACGAATCGAGGTGCCCGCCAAAAGTGATAATGTTGTCTGGGTTTTTTCCTGTCAATTCTCCGATGACATTGTAAGAGGTCACTTCAGGATAATCTCTGCAATCCATCTCAAGAATGAATTCAGCAGAGCCATTGGTCAATATTTGTTCAAGTAATTCTGCATCTTCTGTAGAGATAGCAGCTGCTGGAATTTTTGTAACACTATCTTCATAATGCATCGTTCCTGTATGAGGATGCTCGTCAATTGGCATTCCTAAAGAACGAATAATCACTGCTTTTGCTCCTTTCTTTGAAGCTTCAACAGCACCCATTCCGCGAACAGGATAACAACCTCCATACGCTTTGAAAGTTTGAATTTGTTGCTCGTTCATTTTCTGATTGATGAAAACAATTCTTCCTTCGACCATTGATTTTGGTGCATCTTTTAATTCTTGCAAAGAACTAAAACCAATGACTTCACTTTCCATTCTTCCGGATGTACCCGTTGAACCTCCCAACGCGAGTAGGTTGACTTTTACCAATGAACCATTTTTCATTCTGATCCAGCCCGCTTCCTTTGTCCCCCGTTCCCAATGAGGAACTCTTATTTCTTGCAAATAGACTTTGTCGAAACCATAAGATTCCATTCTTCGTTTTCCCCATTCGATAGCCATTTCTGCTTCTGCTGAACCCGTAATTCTTGCGCCAATATCTTTGCATAGGCTCCGTAAATCTTCGTAGGCTTTCCCTTCAGAAAGTGCAGTGTTGTAAATAGAGCGAATAAAAATGGAATCATTTTGGGAGAATGAAAGCGTTGTGAGAAGCCCGATGATAATCGACAATAAGAATTTCATAATTTGATTTTGAATCCTAAAGCTACACTTTTTCTGAAGAATCACCCCTCAAAGTAATTCTTAATTCTCCATTTTTAATTCTTCATTTTTTTATCTTTGTTAAAAATTAAATTACATGGCATTAAAATGTGGAATTGTTGGTCTTCCAAACGTAGGAAAATCAACCTTATTTAACTGTTTATCAAACGCAAAAGCGCAATCTGCTAATTATCCTTTTTGTACGATAGAACCGAATGTAGGAACTATTTCAGTTCCAGATGAACGTTTGGAAAAACTGGAAGCATTGGTAAATCCAGAAAAAGTTCTTCCAACAACCATGGAGATTGTTGATATCGCAGGTTTAGTGAAAGGAGCATCGAAAGGAGAAGGTCTAGGAAATCAGTTCTTGGCAAATATCCGAGAAACAGATGCTATTATCCACGTTTTACGTTGCTTTGAAGATGATAATATTATTCATGTTGATGGTTCTGTAGATCCTGTTAGAGATAAAGAAGTAATTGATATCGAATTGCAATTGAAAGATTTAGAAAGCATCGAAAAGAAGATTGGTACAATGGCTCGAGCAGTAAAATCAGGAGACAAAGACTTGATTAAAGAATATGAAATTGCTCAGAAAATAAAAGTAACATTAGAAGCTGGAGAATCTATTCGTTCTATGGAGTTTGATGAGAAAGAGCAAGTAATTGTCAATAAAATGCAACTGATAACAAGTAAGCCAGTAATGTATCTTTGCAATGTAGATGAATCTTCTGTGAAAGACGGAAATAAGTATGTAGATGCTGTTCGTGAAGCCGTAAAAGAGGAAGATGCGGAAGTGTTAATCGTTGGAGCAGCTATTGAAGCAGATATCATGGAGTTGGAAACGTATGAAGAACGTCAAATGTTTCAAGATGAACTAGGCTTAGAGGAAGCAGGTGTTACACGATTGATTAGGTCAGCTTATTCTCTATTGAACTTAGATACCTACTTTACTGCAGGTGTAAAAGAGGTTCGCGCATGGACAATTAACAAGGGAATGACAGCTCCTCAAGCAGCAGGTGTTATACATACAGACTTTGAAAAAGGTTTTATTCGAGCAGAAGTTATGAAGTACAATGATTTTATCGAATACGGTAGTGAAAATGCTGTGAAAGATGCCGGTAAATTTAAAGTAGAAGGAAAAGAATATATAGTGGAAGATGGTGATATCATGCACTTCCGATTTAATGTGTAATAAATTTTTGCATAGTAGTGGTAGGTCGCGACTTACCACTACTATGCAGAAAAGAAAAAAAATAATTATGAATATTCCAGCAAACAATCCAAATCTAAAAACGTGGGTAGAAGTACCTGATCATTCTGATTTTCCTATTCAAAACTTGCCATTTGGCATCATCAAAACAGCTGATGATTCTCCAAGAGTGGCATCTAGAATTGGAGATTTTGCAATTGACTTAAAAGCACTATTCGTTTTAGGATATTTTGATAACATGCCTTTCTCTAGAGAGGATTTTGATACAGACTCATTGAACGCAATGATGATGAAAGGAAAAGAAGGGACGCGTAAGTTGCGTAATCGCCTTTCTAAGTTGTTCTCAACAGAGCATGATGATTTGCAGAAGAACGAACACCATGTGAATCAAGTGTTGGTGGCAATGTCAGAAGTGACGATGTTATTGCCCATTCAGTCAAGAGATTACACAGATTTTTATTCCAGTGAGCAACATGCATTTAACGTAGGTTGCTTGTTTAGAGATCCTGATAATGCATTATTACCTAATTGGAAACATATTCCTGTTGGATATCACGGCCGCGCTTCTTCTATTATAGAATCAGGAGTGGCAATTCACAGACCGAAAGGACAGAAGAAACCACCTACTGCAGATGTCCCTGTTTTTGGACAGTCTAACTTGTTGGATTTCGAATTGGAAACAGTATTCTTTACCTACCAAGGTAAACCTTTAGGAGATTCTATTGCTACAACAGAAGCAGATGCTTACATTTTCGGAATGGCGTTGTTCAATGATTGGAGTGCTAGAGATATTCAAGGTTGGGAATACGTTCCGTTAGGACCTTTCTTGGGTAAAAGTTTTGCTTCTTGTGTTTCTCCATGGATTGTAACAATTGATGCATTGGAACCTTTTAGAATTCCAGGACCGAAACAAGATAATCCAAAAATTCTTCCGTATTTAGAATACGAAGGAGATAAACACATTGACATTAAATTAGATGTGATTATTCAACCAGAGAATGGAGAGGAGAATATTGTTGGGCAATCGAATTACAAATATATGTATTGGAATATGAACCAACAATTAGCACATCATTCTGTAAATGGTTGTAATATCAATTGTGGTGATGCTATGGGTTCTGGAACTATTTCCGGACCAGAAGAAGGAATGTACGGTTCAATGTTAGAGATTTCTTGGAAGGGAACAAAGCCTTTCAATATGTCTGACGGAACGGAAAGAAAATTCATTAACGACGGTGACACTGTTATCATGAGAGGTTATTCGGAGAAAGACGGTGTGAGAATTGGTTTTGGAGAGGTTTCAACAAAAGTATTACCGGCTAAATAAAATTAATGAGCAAAGAGCAAAATATAGATTTAGAAAAGGAAAGAAAAGAAATTCTGAATGCTTTTCGAGGTTTATTGCGCGCTCATAAAAGAAGAACAAAAGAAGATACTCGGATTATTCGAAAAGCATTTGATGTTGCGGTAGATGCACATTCTCATATGCGTAGAAAATCGGGAGAACCCTATATCTACCATCCAATCGCAGTTGCAAGAATTTGCATTGATGAAATGGGATTGGGAACAACAGCGATTGTATGTGCATTGTTGCATGATACGGTTGAAGATACACATATTACACTAGAAGACATCGAAGATTTATTTGGTGCAGAAGTTAGGCTGATTATAGATGGGCTAACGAAAATACCTGAAGTTTTTGACGAAACGGTATCCATTCAGGCAGAGAATTTTAGAAAGATGGTATTGACCATTTCAGATGATATTCGAGTTGTTTTGATAAAACTAGCCGATCGTTTGCATAACATGCGGACTTTAGGAAGTATGCGACATGATAAGCAATTGAAAATCGCTTCTGAAACGAAATTCTTGTATGCTCCATTGGCTCATCGATTAGGGATTTATGCTGTTAAAACTGAGCTAGAGGACTTGGCTTTTCTTTATACAGAACCAAAGATTTATGAAGAAATAGAGAATAAATTAAAGTCATCGCAAGACGCTCGTAATCGCTTTATTCGAAAATTTACCCTACCTATTAAGGAGTCCTTACTGCACGAAGGTTATATTTTTAAAATAAAAGTTAGAACCAAAGCCATTTCTTCCATTTGGCGAAAAATGAAAACCAAAGGCATCCCATTTGAAGAAGTTTATGACATTTTTGCTATCCGAATTATCGTTGATACACCACCAGAACTGGAAAAACCAGATTGCTGGAGAATTTATTCTCTGGTAACTGATTTTTACCAACCTAGTCCTGATCGATTGCGCGATTGGATTTCTACTCCTCGAGCAAATGGTTATGAATCATTACACACAACTGTGATGTCGAAAACAGGGAAGTGGGTAGAGGTGCAAATTCGTTCTAAACGAATGGATGAAATAGCCGAGAAAGGATTGGCTGCTCATTATCGATATAAAGAGTC
>DQTF01000154.1 GCA_015662935.1 Crocinitomicaceae bacterium
CTTTTTTATCTTACCGGATATCTAAATTAACTTACTTACAGGATCTAATTACTTCGATATAACGGGTCTTTCTACCTAAAGGTTACAAATATTACAAAAATATTTTACAATTACAACCATCTAGGGTGTTTAGATTTTTGAATTGGCACAGGTGGAAGGAAGTAACAGTACTTTACCATTATTTCATGTGTACCTCTTGAAACACTAGATAACTTGTTGATTGTGATATCATAAGAATACCCAATAGTTAAATTATTAATAGGTTTGTAGCCCAACATAATTGCAATTGCATCTGAGGTTCTATATGTCAAACCACCATAAGCAATGTCTTTCCATAAATAACGTGCATTGATGTCTGCAGACATTTTAACAAGGTCTGTTCTTAATAATAGGTTTGTTTCGATATCACCAGGACCAATACTTCTAAAAGTTTTTCCTCCCATTAGATAGTAATGTCTTTTAGAGTCATAAGTTGTTACATTTAAACCTCCAGCAAATCGACTTTGTGACAAATGTGTAGAAGAAAGTCCTACATAATAATCAGCAGCTCCTTTTAAATAAACACCAAAGTTTAAATCTAAATTATTTGCAGAATATGCTGTTGGTAAAGTTCCATCATTCAAAGTTGTTGGTGGCACCCATTCTGGACTCATTGAAAAATTCATTAATCCAACTCCTACTCCTATCCCTAATGTCCCCACACCATTAATTCGCAATGGATAAGAATAATTTAAAAGAACATTATTTTGCCTATTAAAACCTATTTGATCATGATAAAATGAAATCCCAATCCCTCCTGGGAAGAATCTATTCATATTTGCTTCGACATTTAGAAGAACAGAGTTTGGAGCTCCGTTTACTTTATCCCATTGATTACGATACATCATTACACCACAAATACCTTCGTCTATTCCTGTTTCACCAGGATTTAAACTCATTTTATCGTACATGAAATGTGTAATCAGCTTATCTTGCTGAGCAAAAGAATTAGTCGCTAAAACTATTAACAACACTACTAATAAGGAATCTTTTTTCATAAATTTCGCAAAAGTTTTATTCAATTAAATACATGTATTTATTACAAACCACATGTATTTGGGGACTAAAATAACTATTTATATTTTAATAAAGGAATTAATTCTTCATAAGTTAAAAAAAAGTTAAAATCTTAGTAAAACGATTAAACAATCTTTTTAAGTGTCTTCCACCATAAATTAGGAATCTGATTTTTTAACGCGTCTTGGTAATCTTTTTCGTCGCACGGCACCATTTTATGTCTATCGTACTTACTTCCAGGCTCTGAAACATACCGAACTTCCAACCACCAGCGATTTGATTTATCACTCTTGTAAAAAACCAAATCATCTTCAAAATCATCCAAGTGGACATAAAACTTCTTGTAATTAGCTTTAGAGCCAACTGGAAAATCCCCCACTCTATTTGAATAGCCATCGATGAAATACCAAATAGTCTGAGCAATCAAATTAGAAGCGTTGACATTTTGACTGGGTTCAATATTAAAAACACCTACACAGGACATTTTCTCACTCAGCCCTGCATACTTTGCCATTTGACAAATTTGCAAAGCACTCACTCCATTTGGATTAGAATAATTTGCTATGTCGGTATAATTAGAAGCAATGCTTGTAAAATCAATAGAGAAAATGTCAGAATTTCTTAAAAAAGGCTCTGTCACTTTAAAGTCATCATTGATCTCTCCCAAACGGCAAACATCGAAATATAATTTATCAAATAGATCTAAATCTTTCTTCGCCGCAAAAGGGCGTTGTAATCCTAGAACGGAATAATTGAATAAGTAACAAGGACGTTGCATTAGCAAGTGACTAATAAAACCTTCGTGAGAAATTGCTGCGTTTGGGTCTCCAATATCTAAAGAACTATCAATCGAGCAAATGTTCACCATCTGTTCTTGCATTTCGTATCCTTTATACAAAGCCAATGTTTGCTCTTGGCTTCCACCAATAACAAAAGGCACGATTTCTTTCTTTAGTAATTCTGAAACCACTTGGCTCAATGCAAAATAAGTATCTTCTATTTTCTCTCCTGGTTCAATGGTGCCTAAGTCGTAAATAGAAAACCCCCATGCATCACCGTAGGACATTTGGTAGAATTGTCTTCTGAATTCTTGATTTACTCCTGATTCAATAGTTGAATTTCGGTATTCAGGGACATAAATCAGAGCGACTCCTTTTTCATCTAACTCAGGAAAACCTGATTCATCATGCAGTTTGATAAACGAAAATAATTCTCCTGTACTATCATAGATAGAATTATCAATCGGTTTAAAATAAATAGAAATGTCTTTCATGAGAATCTGTTTTCTCAAAACTACATGAAAATAAGAAGGGTTTTAAAAAGATTAAAAAAAGGTTTACAGAAAATAACGTTGAAAACTTTTGTTTATAGTAAACTACTTCTTTGCTTTCGTCGTTTTTTTCTTAGCTGTCTTCTTCTTTGTCGCCTTCTTTTTCTTCTTTGGCTTTTTAGCCTCAATCATTTTCTGAACTTCTTCCAAGGTCAATTTCTCAACCTTAAAAGTTTTGGGTAATTCGATTTTCAGCTTACCTTTTACGATGTTAAATCGTCCCCAACGAGCTTTTTGGACAGAAATGCCTTCCTCTTCCCAGTTGTGAATCATCTTGTCGATTTCTTTTTGCTTCTTTGCTTCAATCAACTCAACGATCTCTTCCTTGGACAAGTTGTCAAAATCATATTTTCTGTTCACGTTAATAAACATGTCGTTCCATTTGATAAAAGGACCAAATCTTCCAGAACCTTTTTGAACAGGTAAACCTTCGTACTCAGCAACTGGAGCGTCTGCCTCTTGCTTTTCTTTAATCAATTCAATGGCACGGTCAAGATCTACGCCTCCCATCTCTTCATCCTTAGGAATTGAAACAAAAACATCATTGTGTTTCACATAAGGACCAAAACGACCTTGCGCAACCACTACTTCTTTTTCTTCAAATTCTCCTAAAGTTTTTGGAAATTTAAATAACTCCAACGCTTCTTCTAACGTGATAGAGTTAATTGACTGCCCTTTTCTCAAGGAAGCGAATTTTGGTTTTTCACCATCCGCTTCTTCGTTCCCAATTTGAATCATTGGTCCAAAACGACCAATTCTTGCAATCATTCTTCGTCCAGATTCAGGATCAGTTCCAATTTCTCTTTCTCCAGAAGCTCGCTCAGAATTTTCTAATGTATCTTCTACTCTTTCGTGGAATGGTGTATAAAAAGACTCAATCATCTTTGTCCAATCTACCAAACCTTTTGCAATCTCATCAAATTCTTGCTCTACTTTCGCGGTAAAGTTGTATTCCATGATTTGCCCAAAATGCTCTACTAAGAAATCCGTCACAACGATTCCAATATCCGTTGGACACAATTTATTTCTTTCCTTTCCTGTTATTTCAGAAAGTTCATTTCTCACATAATCACCATTCGTAAGAACGAATTGTGTGTAATTTCTTTTTGCCCCATCTTTCTCTGGCTTCTCTACATAACCCCTTTTCTGAATCGTAGAAATGGTTGGTGCATAAGTAGAAGGACGGCCGATACCTAACTCCTCTAATTTCTTCACTAAAGAAGCTTCAACATATCTTGCCGGCGGACGGCTAAATCGTTGTGTCACAGAAATATTATCTACATCAACGGGATCTCCAGTTGAAACAGCAGGCAATAATCCAGATGCAAATTCATTCTCACTATCTTCAACAGAAGTTTCGAGGTATACTTTTAAGAAACCTTCAAATTTGATTACCTCTCCTTTTGCAGAGAAATTCTCCTCTACCCCATTTGCATTAATCTTGATGGTTGTTCTTTCTAATTTTGCATCTGACATTTGAGATGAAATTGCTCTCTTCCAAATCAAATCATATAATTTCTCTTGATCACTTTCTGCATTAATTGAATGCGTAGAAAAATCAGTTGGTCGTATTGCCTCGTGAGCCTCTTGAGCTCCAGAATTCTTATTGACATATGTTTGCGTGTTCGAGAATTCTTCACCGTACGCGCGAGTAATTTCCGCCTTTGCTGCATCCAAAGCAGTCTTAGAAAGATTGACAGAATCCGTTCTCATATACGTAATTCGACCTGATTCATACAACCTCTGTGCTACTGACATTGTTCTAGATACAGAAAAACCTAATTTAATACTTGCTTGTTGTTGCAAGGTTGAGGTTGTAAAAGGAGCAACTGGCTTTTTAGTCGCTGGTTTCTTTAAAACATCAGTAATTGTAAAAGATGTATTTTTGCAAGAATCTAGAAAGCGAACCACATCATCTTCTGACTTTAATTGCTTTGCAACCGTTGCATTGATACGCCCCTTCTCGGTTTGGAAGATTGCTGTGATTTTATAAAAAGTTTCTGAATCAAAATTATTGATTTCTTTTTCTTTCTCTACAATCAAACGAACAGCTACGGATTGTACACGTCCTGCTGATAAGCTTGGTCTCACTTTTCTCCATAAAACAGGAGACAATTCAAAACCAACTAGTCTGTCTAAAATACGACGCGCTTGTTGTGCATCAACTAATTCTTTATTTATTTCTCTTGGAGATTCAATTGCTTTAAGGATTGCTCCTTTAGTAATTTCATTAAAGGTAATTCTTCTCGTTTCTTTCTTTGCTAAACCTAACGTCTCGTAAAGGTGCCAAGATATTGCTTCTCCCTCGCGATCCTCATCGGTCGCTAGCCATACAACCTCTGCCGCCTTTGCTAATCTCTTCAGTTCTGCAACAATTTGCTTCTTGTCGGGAGACACTTCGTATTTCGGTTTAAAATTATTTTCAACATCAATTGCTTCTTTCTTCGCTAGATCTCTAACGTGACCAAAACTTGATTTTACAATAAAATCTTTTCCTAAATACCCCTCTATCGTACTCGCTTTTGCTGGTGACTCGACAATTACTAAATTTTTAGCCATACTATAAAATATTGTTTTGAATGCAATCTATGTGGGTGCAAAATAAGAGGTTTTAAATTCAATAAGCAATGATTTAGGGCAAGAAATTTAAATAGCCTTTAACCATTGGCTTGTTAGCTCTTAGCCAAAAGCCAATGGTTAAAGGCTAAAAACTAATTTAACCTGCCATTTTGACACGCTTTACTTTTTCACTATCTTCGCAGACTGAATTTAAGAAAATGAACGATAATATAGATTTACATAAGCAACTAGATGAATCACGGCAAGGCGAAGTAATTTCTCTTGAGCAAGATTCAACACCGAATGGAAAGAAACTTTTTCTAGAAAGTTATGGTTGCGCAATGAATTTTTCAGATAGTGAGGTTGTTGCGTCTATATTAATAGGTAAAGGTTATTCTACTACGCTTGATGAGCATGAAGCTGATATTATTTTAATTAACACTTGTTCTATTCGTGAGAATGCTGAAACAAGGGTAAGAAAACGCTTAGAGAATTTTAAGAATAGAAAGAAAAGACAACCTGGATTAATTGTTGGAGTTTTAGGATGCATGGCAGAGCGATTGAAAAAGACTCTGCTCGAAGAAGAGAAGCTAGTTGATATTGTTGCAGGTCCAGATTCATATCGAGATTTACCAAATCTAATCATCGAAGTTGAAGGAGGACAGAAAGCGGTTAACGTTTTACTTTCTCGTGATGAAACTTATGCTGACATCTCTCCTGTTCGTTTGGACAAAAAAGGGGTAACTTCTTTCGTTTCAATAACAAGAGGTTGCGACAATATGTGTTCATTCTGTGTGGTTCCATTTACGAGAGGAAGAGAACGGTCCAGAGATCCAAAGACCATTTATAAAGAATGCGAAGAGTTATTCAATAATGGATACAGAGAAGTAACACTTTTAGGTCAGAATGTTGATTCTTACCGCTGGAACATGACCTCGAAAGGAGAGGTTAAAGACGATTCAATTCCAACGACTAGTTTTGCACAATTGATGCAAATGGTTGCACAGATTTCTCCCGATTTAAGAATCAGATTCTCCACTTCTCATCCAAAAGACATGTCGGATGAAGTTTTGGAAGTGATTGCTGCCAATAATAATATTTGCAATTACATTCACTTACCTATTCAATCTGGAAACTCAGAAGTTCTAAAAAGAATGAACAGAGGCTATACGAGAGAGTGGTATTTGGAGAGAATCAATAAAATTCGAGAAATCATTCCTGATTGTGCCATCACAACAGATATAATCACTGGTTTTTGTGATGAAACTGACGAAGAACATGCAGATACCATTTCGATTATGAAAGAAGTAGAATGGGATTTTGCATTCATGTACAAATATTCTGAACGGCCTAAAACTTTGGCTGAGCGAAGGTATGAAGACAACGTTCCTGAAGAAGTGAAAGGAAGTCGTTTAACGGAGGTTATCAATTTGCAACAAGCAAATGCTTTGGTGATTAACAAAAAGAAAATTGGTAAAACATACAAGGTATTAGTGGAAGGAACATCAAAGCGTTCTGACGATTTCATGGACGGAAGAAATGACCATAATACAAAGGTTGTCTTTCCAAAAGGAGACTTTGGTAAATGCGACTACGTAATGGTAAAAATTAATGATTGCACGACAGCCACTTTGAAGGGTGAAGTTGTTGAGATATGTAAACCTTCAAAATAAAAACAGATGGAATTACAACAAATAAAGCAACGTTTTGGAATTATTGGGAACACCTCCTTGCTCAATCGAGCGTTAGAGGTTGCATCACAAGTTTCACCTACAGATATTTCTGTTTTAGTGACAGGAGAAAGTGGAACAGGGAAGGAAATAATTCCTCAAGTGATACACCAACTGAGCCCTCGAAAACACAACGAATACATCGCAGTAAACTGTGGTGCAATTCCAGAAGGAACGATTGATTCTGAATTATTCGGTCATGAAAAAGGAGCATTTACAGGGGC
>DQTF01000035.1 GCA_015662935.1 Crocinitomicaceae bacterium
CGATGCTTCGGTCGTCCGAAGTCTTCTTAGTACTCTCAGCAGGGTCTGCGATGATAAATAAGCTCTGCTCTGGTAGTTCTATGTCTGTTAGGTAAGTAATATCTTCTTCTTTAAAAAAACCTACTTTGGGAACATCAACTATTTGCAGATACTGTTTATTAAAGTCTATCTCTCCTAGCTCTGTACGTTGCTGAACCAAGTAATCAAGTCCGTACTCTTCTGCATCAAGTGGGGTTAAGGGTGGGCGTATGACTTTCATTTCATTATATTGAATTATAGTAGGCTCTATGTCATGCGTGACTAAGTAAGCAGTTCTAGCTGTTTGGTAAAAGTTTAATTTTTCTTTTTTAATCTCAAACTTTTTATACTCATGTGATTTCAGATTTGGAAACTCTTTTTTATAACGATTTAGTGCAAGGGCTGTTTGTTCTTTGGCTGTTCGCTCAAAACTTCTTAAAGAAGTTTCAGAACAGTTTTCACTCTCCAGCTTATTTTTCTGTTTTATCCAAGCGTAAAAACCAGTAAAGTTATTAATAGCAGGTAGAGATATTTTAGTCCAAAGACCACCATTTTCAAGAAGCCCTTGCTCTTTAATCACTCGACCAGCTGGGTCATCTTCATGCAGACGTTGCATGATCATCAAAACGGCTTTTCTTCCCTCTAGCCGTGTTAGTCCAGAGGTTGTGTAGTATTTGTATGCATCATCACGTTTTGCTTTAGAGTCACCCTCGACTGCCTTTAAAAGATCATCAAAGATTCCTATTTCAGCCCCCATACCTGTAGAGCCACCACTTACCGAAGTACCCAAAAATCCACCACCTGCTTTAAGCAGCCAATGCGTGTTTAGATTTAGTTTTCGTGAAAAATCAAGTTTTGGGAATATCTCTTTAAAAATATTACTCTCCATAATCTCTTTTGTTTCCGTAGAAGTTAACTTTGAAAGCGTATCTCCATAAGTACCATACTGAATCTTAATTTTTTCATCAATTCCTTGGGCATAAGAAGCCAACTGACGCACTCCTCTTTCGGTTTTTCCATGCCGTGGTGGCATCTCAAGCAACAAACGGTCATTAAGCCCGAAGAGTAGGTCCATCAAGGCACGAGCTAAAAGTAAATCCCACCAGGTGCGACGAAACTCTTTTTTGTAATGGAATTGAAAAATAGTCTCTATGTAGAGTAAAAAACTCTCAGCTTCCCCTCGATAGATGATTTCATTTCGTGCTGCTCTCTTTATTTTCTCTTTATTTATCTGTTTTGGGGTTAGCATCATCCTAATCCCCCTGGGAAAAACACATCTTCATTCTCATTTTCGTACTCTACTGTATAGCCCTCACTAGGAATGTTTTTGGGTACACCTTTATTTTTATTCGGCTGTCGATGTGAACCGTGGTTTTTAGAGCGTTTGTCATCTTCGTCAAAGTGTCTACCTGCGAACTCCATTGTTCTATAATTCAACTGTATAGGCTTTGAACCGAAGTTACCTGTTTGTTTGTTCTTATGAAAAATAAACTCTCTCTCACCCCTATTTTTTTCTTCTCCTTGTTCTGTAAACTCTAGTTTCGGCTTCTTGATGTACCACATCTGGTGTGCAGCATGAGACCCATTTTTTGACTTCATAGGGGTAATTGTTCCCGAACGCGTGTCTTCCTTTCCTTGCTGAGCAATAAGAATAATCCTTAAGCCATATTTGACGCAAATTCGCTGGAGAATAATAAACTTCTCAGTCTCCCGTTCTTCGCTTGTCCCCTTGTTGAAAACATTTGTTAGCATCATTTGAGAGTCAATTAGAGCTATCGAACCCCCTCTTTTAGCAAAAAGTTTTAATTTTACTTCAATATCAAGAATATCAGCAGAACCCTCTTCTATAAATAAATTATCATGATTAAAGTTGTCTTCATTTTTCTCTGTTCTTTCTTTAAAGCTACGACTTGAAAACTCAAAAGGAAAAAATATTGCTTTGAAATTTTTAGCCACATTTCTCAATATTTGTGTTCCTAATAGCGTTTTTCCAGCTTCGGTGTCTCCAAAAAGAAGAATGAATTGTCCCTCTTCTATTCCACCACGAAGTTTAGCATCGATAAAAGGCATTCCTGTAGAAATTTTCGCCAATGGCGTTGCATCTTTTAGTTTTTCTTTTAAATCTCGATAAGAAGTAAAGTCTTCATCATTATTTAAAATAATATCATCAGATTTTTTAGCTAAGTTGTTTGCTACAGAATAAGAACTGTCTGTACCCTCTTGTAAAGAAGCCATGGTTTCCTTGACTAGATAGTAGAGCTTACGCTTTCTCTCCCACTCCTCTAAACTTTGAGAAACAAATTTAATTGCTACAGCTGGTTCTGTTTGTGCCACATTAATTAATGCGTCCATGCAGTCCAAGCTTTGGTTTAACACTTCTGCTCTAACCGTCTCCATTTGTAGCTTAAAGTTGCGTTCATCAAGATTTTTAATAATTCCAAATATCATTTTATGCTCTTTGACATAAAACACATCTTCCTTTAGCTTCATAAGAGCTAGAAGCGTCTCTTCTGTATCCAGTTCTATCAATGCTCTAAGCAGAGAGCGTTCTGTCTCTACATCGATTAGATTGCTTATGTTGAATTCTTCTTTGTTTTCTTTTTGC
>DQTF01000249.1 GCA_015662935.1 Crocinitomicaceae bacterium
AGTAGATGCTGAAATGAAACCTGCTCCCAAAATCTTTAAGCAGGATTGCAAAATTGATTTCTCAAATGATGTTCAAACAGTGCATAATTTCTGCAGAGGACTCTCCCCCTATCCTGCTTCTTGGTGTACCTTATACAATAAGGATAAGAATGAAAGCAAAACGTACAAGTTATTTGCAAGCGAAAAAACAGGCATTGACTCTGTAAACCACATTGCAATTAAAACCACCAAAGAAGGGTTACTATTTCCATGTGCAGATAATTATCTTTTAGTGAAAGAAATTCAGATGGAAGGAAAACGTAAAATGAATTTCAAAGATTTTTTAGCAGGCAATTCTATCGAAAACCTATCTATACTTGAAGCATAGAAGATGTTGGTTTTAACGATAAAAACATACCATCTGTCGAGAACACCTTTAAAAATAGGTATTTAAGGCCTACTTATCAACAAACAACCCTACTTTTCCACAAAACACGCACTTTTTTCGCCATAACACTTGCACAGTAAGGAAATTCGTATATATTTGTAAGGAATTAATTATTTTAATAAACTAAAATTAAACAAACTATGAACAAATCAGAATTAGTTGATGCAATGGCATCAAACGCTGGATTATCAAAAGCAGACGCAAAAAGAGCATTAGAAGGATTTATTGATGCAACAGGACAAGCATTAAAGAAAGGTGATAGAATATCTCTAGTAGGATTCGGATCTTTTTCAGTATCTAACCGTGCTGCAAGAATGGGACGTAACCCACAAACAGGAAAAGAAATTAAAATCGCTGCAAAGAACGTTATACGTTTCAAGGCTGGTTCTGATTTATCTTCTAAGGTTAACTAAGATAACCAATAAAAAAAATAGGGGAATCGAAAGGTTCCCTTTTTTTATGGCTAATAGCGAGAGTTACAAACTCAAAAAAATAGATTTTCAATTGAATTTTGTTCTTTTTTGCATAAAATTGACATTTTTTCCTCCGAAACACTTGTGTAGTAAGGAAATCCGACTATATTTGTATAGAATTAATTATTAACAAACTAAAATAGTAAAACACTATGAACAAAGCAGAATTAGTTGATGCAATGGCATCTAGCGCAGGATTATCAAAAGCAGACGCAAAAAGAGCATTAGAAGGATTTCAAGAAGCAGTAACTGATTGCCTAAAAAAAGGTGACAAAGTTTCTCTAGTAGGATTTGGTTCTTTTTCAGTATCTAACCGTGCTGCAAGAATGGGTCGTAACCCACAAACAGGTAAAGAGATTAAAATCGCTGCTAAGAATGTTGCTAAATTTAAAGCAGGTTCTGATTTATCTAAGAAGGTTAACTAAGATAAACCAACAAAAAAAATAAGGGAATCGAAAGGTTCCCTTTTTTTATACCTAATTTTAGCCTTATGAGTATTGACGAGAAAGTTTTAGCAGAATTCTACAACATTATCACCGAAAGTAAACAAGATAAATACGATCAAATTGCGTCGGAAAGAACAAAATACTTAACTGTCGTAATGGAAAGTATTTCTAAAGAACATAATTCTTCAGCAGTGATGAGAACTTGTGATTGTTTTGGAATTCAAGATCTACACACCATCGAAAAAGGGCAAAAAAAACACGAACCCATGCGAGACATTGCTCTTGGCGCAGGTAATTGGGTTGATTTACACACTTATGATTCTGGGGATAACTCTTCTATTGAATGTCTGAAAAAACTGAAAAACCAAGGCTATAAGATAGTTGCTACGACTCCACATACAGATATTGATATCAACGACATTGACATAGACCAACCAATTGCCCTCATTTTTGGAACAGAAAGAACAGGTATATCCAAAGAAGTAGAAGAAATGGCTGACGAATTAGTTAAAATTCCGATGTACGGTTTTACAGAAAGTTTTAACATTAGTGTATCTGCAGCTGTTGCATTAAATATTCTTCGTAATAAATTAGAGCACTCAAATACAGAATGGAAACTAACTAAAGATGAGCAAGTTAAATTAAAAATTCAATGGAGTAAGAAAATCATTCGTGACGGAGAGAAAGTGGAGAAGGAGATTAGGAGAAGGATAAGTAAAAACAAATTATAGTCAAAAAAAAAAAACAGATGCACGAATATATATAGCTTCTATTAATTTTATTGAAATAGATGAACAAACCCTAAAATATTTCAACTTCACATTAAATTCGTCAAGTCATCCTCACTCAAGATTAAAAAAATTAAAAAAACACATCAGCATATCCGTTCTCTTACCCAATCTAATAAATAATTAAAACATTATCCATACCTCACGATGACAAAAAGAATTATATATTTATATTTGTAAAGCAAAAACAAACTAATAAATAACTATTATGGGTAAAGGAGATAAAAAATCAAAGAAAGGTAAAAGATCAATGGGATCTTACGGTGTTTCAAGAAAACGTAAGACTACTGCTCCTACTACCGTTAAACCAAAAGCTAAGAAAAAAGCGGCTCCAAAAGCAAAAGCTACTGAAAAGAAAGCTACAACTAAAAAAGTAGCTGCTAAAAAAACAGTAGAGAAAAAGACAACTGTTAAAAAAGCTGCAGCAAAGAAACCCGTAGCTAAAAAAGCAACAACGAAAAAAGCAAGCCCCAAAAAGGAGGACTAATTCATACAATCCCGGTTCTTCCGGGATTTTTTTTTGACATATTTTAATTTTAGCATTAATGAAACATAATTTCGGTGCAGGACCATGCATCTTACCGCAGACTGTTTTTAAACAAGCATCAGATGCCGTTTTAGATTTTAACGGACTTTCTCTTTTAGAAGTATCTCATAGAAGTCCTGATTTCGTTGAAGTCATGGAAGAAGTACAATCATTAGTAAAAAAAACTCTAAATGTACCTGCAGGGTATTCGGTTTTATTCCTACAAGGTGGAGCTTCTTTAGGGTTTACAATTACAGCATTAAATATGATGCGTGATTCTAAAAAAGCAGGATACATCAATACTGGAACTTGGGCAAAAGGTGCAATTGCTGAAGCCAAAGCTGTTGGAATAGATGTTAACGTTTTTGCTTCTTCAGAAGATCAAAACTTTAATTACATCCCAAAGAATTTTACTGTACCTTCAGATGTCGATTTTATTCATTACACTTCTAACAATACCATCTTCGGAACTCAATTCAAATCTATTGTAGAAACAAATGCACCCTTAGTTTGCGATATGTCATCTGATATATTCTCACAAAAAATTGATGTGTCAAAATTTGATATCATATATGCTGGAGCGCAAAAGAATCTAGGTCCTGCTGGGGCAACTCTTTACATTGTGAAAGATGAAATTCTCGGTAAATCTTCTTCTGAATTCATGCCTAAATATTTGAATTTGAAAAACCATGCAGATAAAGGATCAATGATGAATACTCCACCTGTATTCTCTGTTTACACTTCCATGTTAAACTTAAGAAATTTAATCGCAAATGGTGGTGTTGACGCAGCCGCAGAAAGAAATAAAGCGAAGGCAGATTTATTATACAATGAAATTGATTCAAATCCACTTTTCAAATCAGCTGTTTCAGGTGAAGATAGATCGTTAATGAACGTTACTTTTTTATTGAATGATGATACACATAAAGGTGCATTTGATACCATGTGGAATGAGGCAGGTATAATTGGACTGAAAGGACATCGTTCTGTTGGTGGCTACCGTGCATCGATGTACAACGCTTTGACAATCGAGAGTGTGCAAGTGTTGACAGACATTATGAAAGAATTGGGTAGAACAAAAGGATAAATCACATTAGAAATTATACATAATGAAAGTATTAGCAAACGATGGCGTTTCTGCCTCAGGAATTCAAGCACTAACAAGCGCTGGTTATACAGTAATTACGGATAAAGTTGAACAAGATAATCTAGTTGATTACATCAATTCTGAAAACATTGAAATTCTTCTAGTAAGAAGTGCAACAACCGCTAGAAAAGAATTAATTGATGCTTGTCCAAATTTAAAACTAATTGGACGTGGTGGTGTTGGAATGGACAACATTGATGTTCAGTACGCTAGAGATATCGGCAGAACAGTTATCAATACTCCTGGAGCATCTTCGCAATCAGTTGCGGAAATGGTTATGGGACATCTTTTTGCTATTTCTCGCTCTCTTCATGATTCTTACAAGAATATGGAGGATGGAGATTTTAAAACCTTGAAAAAGAAATACGGTAAAGGGGTTGAACTTCGAGGAAAGAATTTAACCATTATCGGATTTGGAAGAATTGGACAAAGCTTAGCTAAATATGCGATTGGTTGCGGAATGAATGTTACTGCTGTCGATTTATTTGCTAATACAACCAACTTGACAATAGAATTAGGAAACAATGCTTCTGCAAAAGTAGAAATCACTCCTATTAAATCTGTAATGGATGGAATTAAAGACGCTGATTACATCTCTTTACACGTTCCTAAACAAGACAACGGTTCAGCCGTAATTGGAACCGCAGAATTTGATGCAATGAAAGAAAACGTAAGACTAGTCAATGCTGCCAGAGGTGGTGTGATTGATGAAGATGCGTTACTTGTTGCTTTAGAGAGTGGAAAAGTGGCTGCTTGCGCCTTGGACGTTTATGAAAACGAACCTAATCCGCGCAAAGATTTATTGAGTCATCCTAATATCGCTTGTACTCCACACGTTGGAGCAGCAACGGTAGAAGCACAAGATCGCATCGGAACTGAATTGGCTGATACAATTATTGCTAAATTTGGCGTTCAGTAATTGAGTAAATTCTATGACAAAAATAAGTTCTTTTAAGGCCATTCGCCCTACAAGAGATAAGGTGCATTTTGTTGCGGCTAAGCCATTCTATGCATATGATAAAAATGTATTAGAAGCTATCTTACAAGCAAATCCTTATTCATTTTTACATATTATCAACCCAGAATTTGGACCTGTACCTACACAACCAAATTCTGAAGAACGTTTTAAGTTAATTCATGATGCTTATGAAAAATTTAAAGAAGATGGTATTTTCATCCAAGATACCGAAGCATCTATTTATTTATACCGACAAACGAAAAACAATCACGAATACCTTGGAATAATTGCTGGTGCAAGCATTGACGAATACAATAACAATCAAATTAAAGTCCACGAAGCAACCTTAACAAGTCGTGAAGAAATGTTTACCAACTATTTAGATTTAGTCGGCTACAACGCAGAACCTGTACTCCTCTCCTATTCTGACAAAGATCATTCAATCGATGCAATTCTTGATCATAAAGTTTTGGAACGTCCTGAATATGAATTCTCTACAATGGACACCATCAAGCATGAATTGTGGATTTTATCCAAAGATGAAGAACAAGCCATCAAAGAATCATTTGAAAAATTGGACGCTGTATATATTGCAGATGGTCACCACAGAATTGCTTCTTCAGCAGGTTTAAAAAGAAAAAGAAATCAATTAGGTCTTCAGAGAAATGGTAATGAAGATAATTTTTTAGCTTTTTTTATCAACGAAAATAGATTAGAAATACTGGAATTTAACAGGCTCGTCAAAACCTTGAATAACCATTCAATAGAAGATATAATTGAACTTCTTTCTGAGAATTTTGATGTGCAAAAATTGGATAAAGCAAAGAAACCAATGAAGCACAACGAGTTTTCCATGTGTATAGATAACAACTGGTACTCAGTTATTTGCAAAGAAAAAATCATTCACCAAGAGCATCCTGTAAAATCACTGGACGCTGAAATCTTGACACAATATATCCTCGACCCAATTTTTGGAATTAAAGATTTAAAGAACGATACTAACATTGATTTTATCAGTGGTGATCATCCGGTAGAAGAGTTCTCCAACAAGATGCAAAAAAGAGGGTTTAAAATTGGCTTTGTTCTTTACCCCATCAATATTGAAGAAATCAAACGCGTGGCAGATAACAATATGGTTATGCCACCTAAATCGACTTGGATAGAACCAAAATTGCGTTCTGGATTAACAATTTATAATCTAAACGAATGATTAAGGAGAATTTAAAAGCCGTACGTGTAAATATACCTACAGATGTCACATTGGTTGCCGTTTCTAAAACAAAACCAATTGAGGACATCTTAGAAGCTTATGCTGAAGGTCAACGAATCTTTGGAGAAAACAAAGTTCAAGAATTGGTTGATAAATACGAAGTTCTCCCAAAAGACATTGAATGGCATTTAATTGGACATTTACAAACCAATAAAGTTAAATACATTGCTCCTTTTGTTTCATTAATCCACGCAGTTGACAGCTTAAAATTGCTCAAGGAAATTAACAAGCAAGCGAAAAAAAACGGAAGAACAATCGATTGCTTATTGCAATTTCACATTGCGCAAGAGTCTTCTAAATTTGGTTTATCCTTCGAATATGCTCGTGAAATACTAGAATCAAATGAGTTTGTAGAATTGCAAAACATCTCTATCGCAGGAGTTATGGGAATGGCAACTTTTACCAATAATGAAGAAAAAATCCGAGAAGAATTCCAAGCTCTTGAAAATTATTTCAATGTACTTAAGAGTCATTATTTTAAATTTAACAATCACTTCCAACACATCTCAATGGGCATGAGTGGTGACTATCAAATTGCCATCGATGAAGGCAGCACAATGGTGAGAGTAGGGAGTTCAATTTTTGGATCAAGATGAAAGACATAACTAATTGTTTACTAGCCATTTTTGTGATTAATTTTTCTTTCTCTCAGAAAACAGAAAGTGAAATTAACTCCATCCGTAAAGAACATTTAATTGAACTAAAAAATCCTGAAGCAGAGGTTTTAAATGAAGAAGAAATTGCTCATTTTAAAGGTTTGGACTATTATGATTTCGACCCTTCTTTTCAACTTATCACAAGCTTCAAAAAAAGCAAAGGAAAGAAATTTGAAATGCCAACTTCCACAGAAAGAAAACCAATTTACCGAAGATATGGATACGTATATTTTGAAATAGCAAATCAAAAATGCACGCTTGAAGTTTATCAAAATATGGCTTTAAAAAAGGAAAAAGAATTTAAAAACTACTTGTTCATTCCCTTCAGAGATAAGACCTCTACAATCACAACCTATGGTGGCGGAAGGTTTTTAGACGCCAAAAAAATAAAAGGTAAGACAATGCTGCTAGATTTTAATCTAGCATACAATCCTTATTGTGCGTATTCTTATAGATACTCTTGCCCAATACCACCAGTAGTAAATACGCTAAACGTAGAAATTGAAGCAGGAGAAAAGGTGCCGATTGGGCATTAATTCTTTCGGGAAATGGGTAGATTTTATTACCTTTATTTCATGCATTCAATTGTCACAAAGCTTAAATTTCTGATTTTTTCTTTCTTAATCTGCTATTGCAACACTTCAACTGCTACACCAACGGACACCTTAAATATTCAAAATCAATGCTTATCAGTTCACAATCAGTGGATGGACTTGATTATTGAATTGACAAAAAATACACCTGGTTATACAGCTCCTGTTGCATCAAGAACGTACAACTACTTGTCAATTGGCATGTATGAAGCTTCTTTGGGACTCTTACCTGGGAATTACTCTTTAGAGAATCAGATCTATGCTTATAAAAAACCTCAATTAGATGGAATTAACATTCAATCTTATCCATCTTTTGTGAATGCAATAAACTACTATTTAGTCTTGCACTTCTTTAAGAACATGTCACCAACTTACAAGCTCAAAGTAGAATCATTATTTAAAAAATTAAACAAACATTGTTTTCTGCGTAAGAAAAACGATTTAGATAAGGAGGTAAAGTCATTAGTTCAAGCAATCCTAAGTGTTGCTAAAAGTGATGGGGCATCAAACGCTTGGAATAATAATTTTCCTTCCGACTACACTCCTCCAAATTGTGATGCTTGCTGGGTAAAGACTTCACCTGGATATATTTCTGCTCTTCAACCTTATTGGGGTGATAATAAATTAATGATTCGAAAAAATAGAGTTATTTCTGAGAACATTCCATTTCTGCCCTTCTCTACCGATACAAATAGTGCTTTCTATACTGAGGTCGATACAATTTTTAAAATGTATAAAAAACTAGACCAACATAAAATCAATACAGCTAAATACTGGGATGATGCTGCGGGTGTTTCTGGCACACCAGTTGGGCACCTTTACCACATCGCTTGTCAAACGGCTAAAAATCAAAATTTAGATCTGCAAAAAACAGTAGAACTTTACACCTTGTTAGGTATCTCTCTAAATGATGCCGTAATAGAAAGCTGGCGTTTAAAATATTCCTACAATTTAATTCGCCCAATTACCTACATTCAAAAACACATTTCTCCCCAATTCAGTACTCCCATTCCTACTCCTCCGTTTCCAGAATTCCCTTCAGGTCATTCTTATCAAGCTGGAGCTAGCAATCAAGTTTTTAATTACATTTTTGGTGATAAGTTATCTATATCTGACAATGCAAATGAAAGAAGAGTTGATATTAATGGTGCAGTGAGAAACTTCCCTAATTTTAATCAAATGGCAGAAGAAATGTCAATTTCTCGATTTTTTGGAGGAATACATTACCTCCATACACTAACCATAAGTTTAGAATATGGACGACGAATAGGAAAGAACACCTTATCATCCATTAAGCTCCACTAGATGCGTAAACTAACAATCACATTTTCCTTATTGGTAAGCATTTCTACAATTGCTCAAAAATTTACAGAAGTAAGTAATCAAGTTGGAATAGACTACCAATACCCCGGTTTAGATGTTCAAGAAATTGGTGCTGGAATAACGATACTCGATGTAAATAATGATGGATGGGATGACATCTTTCAAGCTGGAGGGATTTTTCCTTCTAAATTGTGGCTCAATAAAAAAGGCAAATTTATTGATGCGACTAACGAATATGGTCTAAATGTAATTGACAGTATTTTTGTTCAAGGAGCAGTTTCAGGTGATTTTGACAATGATGGCTACACTGATTTGTTCATTGCAAACATGGGAATACCTCCACACAGAGGAGACAACCATCCTCCTATCTTACTTAAAAATGTAAAAGGGAAAGCTTTTAAAGTAGTCTTGCAAAATAGTTTTACCCAAAAAGGGAATTACCCTGGAGCGACTTGGGGAGACATCAATAATGATGGTTTTTTAGATTTATTTGTGGTCAATTATGTAGAAGAAATTGGTAATACATTTGACAGTTTAGGCAATGCAAACGCCTACACTCCTTTTTGTCTTCCTAATCAACTTTTCTTAAACAATTCAGGACTTTCTTTTAAGAATGTTGCTAAAGAATTTAATCTAGATAACGAGGGGTGTGGACTCGCCTGTTGTTTCACAGATTTTGACAACGATAATGACATTGATTTAATTCTGCTCAATGATTTTGGACATTTCAATGGAATAGGGAATCGTATCTATAGAAATGAATTTCCTAAGCAACAGTTCATCGACCTTTCTGATTCTCTTAATTTTTACGATGAGTTTTATGCAATGGGAGTTGGTCCTGGTGATTTTAACAATGACGGAAAATTGGATTACTACTTAACTAATATTGGTAGAAATAGATTAATGACCAATCAATTAAATGGTTTTTTTGACGTAGCACAAAAACTAAATGTGGATACTCAATTTCATCATGAATCAGTTCTTTCAACTAGTTGGTCTGGGATATTCTTTGATGCAGAAAACGATGGGGACCAAGACTTATTTGTCGCAAAAGGGTACCTAGAATCAATGGAATCAAATGCTGTATTAGATCAAAATAAATTCTTCATCAATGATGGCAATGGTAATTTTGAGGATAGAAGTATTCTTTCACAATTAAATGATAGCATTGTTCAACGCGGAGCGGCAACATTAGATTATAACCATGACGGTTATCTTGATTTAGTAACTGGAGTAATAAAGGACACACGTAGCGAACTCGCTCGAACAAGTCAAAAAATTAAACTATATAGAAATGATTCAGACAAACAAAACAATTGGATTGGGTTTAAATTAATAGGTTCTGAAAATGTTAATTCAGATTGTATTGGTTGTAGCGTCACTATAAAAATGAAAAATGGAGCTATCCAAATTAAAGAAGTAGATGGTGGATCAGGACATAATTCTCAATCGACTAAAGTTTTATATTTTGGTTTGGGGGAACAAAAATGTGCTAAAAACATTTCTATTCAATGGCTTGGAAATAGTGAGCAAGAAATAAAAGAGCTAAAATCAGGTAGGGTTTATGAAGTAAAATTGAATGGTAAAATCAAAAAAATCTACTAGTTTTTCTAATTTTCTGTACCTTTTTCTTTTAATTCAATTATATTTGAGATAACATCATCACCGAACTATGAAAAAAGTATTACTCTTTTTAACTTTTACGCTTCTAATGAGCATTACTTATGCTCAGCCATACAAAACAATAAAAACTTACAAACCATACAAATGGATGCTTGGTATAAGTTGGAGTGCAATCGATGATGACGGAAGACAATTTGAAGGACTTTTCGATTACGCAAATTGGAACTACATGGTTTATCCTTCAAAACTTTCATTGGATCGTTATTTCAAATACGGATGGAGCATGGAAGTTGCTGCAACATACGAGCAATACAAGCCCGGACTTTTAGTGAATGACTCAACAAATGCTTACGGAACTTTCTTTGCTTTTGATGTAAACGGAAAATATTCTTTCTATCAGAAATATGCACCGAGAATGAGGTGGCTTGACCCCTATTTCACTTTTGGGGTTGGTTATACATACCGAGATAGCGCCAACACAGCGAAACATGTACCAACAGTTAACCTAGGTTTTGGTATTAATTTCTGGATTGTGAAATCAATTGGAATTCGATTACATTCCAATGCTAAAATTGGTGTTTACCCAGGCTTCTGGACAACTCACACTAATTACTTGCAACATTCTGCAGGACTCGTTTTCAGATGGGGAGAAGGAAAGAAAAGTAGCAATGGTGATTTTGGTAGAAAGAAAAACAAATGGACACACAAAAAGCCTAAATACAAGCAAAATAAAGGACATTAATTCTTTAATTTTCTCCCTTGAAACAGAAATACATCGAAATAAAAGGTGCAAGAATGCACAACCTTAAAAACATTGATGTTAAAATTCCTCATGGAAAATTTACTGTGATAACAGGGCTTTCTGGTTCTGGAAAATCATCACTTGCATTCGACACTCTTTTTGCAGAAGGACAACGTAGATATATTGAAAGTCTTTCTTCTTATGCTCGGCAATTCTTAGGAAAACTAAACAAACCTGAGGCTGACTATATCAAAGGAATTGCACCAGCTATTGCTATTGAGCAAAAAGTCACAACAAACAATCCTCGTTCTACCGTTGGTACAACAACAGAGATTTATGACTATCTAAAAGTCTTGTTCGCAAGAATTGGCAAGACCATTTCCCCTATCTCCGGAAAGGAAGTCAAAAAAAATAACGTTGCGGATGTCATTGACTTTTTAAGGAAGCAAGAGAAAGGTTCTCGACAAGTAATTCTTGCACCACTTGAAGGCTGGAAGAAATATGGTAACGACAGACAGTTAGACATCCTCAAGAAACAAGGTTATGTTCGACTATTTTTAAAGGGTGAATTTATCCTTATCGAAGATATTGTAAAAAACATTCCGAAGAATATTTCCAAATCAATGTTAGTCATTGATAGAATTGCCATTGATTTTTCAGATGATGATAACATCTCAAGGTACGGCGATTCTATTTCGCTCGCTTTCGCTGAAGGAAATGGAGAATGCATCATTCATTCTGTTGCAACAAAAAAGAATAAAACCTTTTCGAACCTTTTTGCTCTGGACGGAATGGAATTTCAAGAACCCAATGAACATTTCTTTACATTTAACAATCCTTACGGAGCATGTAAAAAATGTGAAGGCTTTGGAATGGTGATTGGCATTGACCCAAACTTGATAGTCCCGAACAAGAACCTAAGCCTATTTGAAGGAGCAGTAATGCCTTGGAAAGGAGAGAAAATGAGTCGATACAAAGACAAGTTTATTGACAAAGCAGATGGTTTTCCAATCCACCGACCAATCAATGAATTAACAGAAGAGGAATTAGACCTGCTTTGGAACGGTTCAAAAACAGTCAAGGGAATCAATGACTTTTTCAAATTCGTTGAAAGTAAGTCCTATAAAATTCAATACCGCGTGATGCTTTCTCGTTATCGAGGAAAAACAGGTTGCAGTGATTGCAAAGGAACTCGCTTGAGAAAAGATGCATCCTTCGTCAAAGTTGACAAACACTCAATCATGGACGTTGTTTTGATGCCAATTGAAGATGCTTTAACATTCTTCGAGAACCTTAAAACGAATAAGCACGATTCACAAATCACGAAGCGAATTCTACCAGAAATAACAAGTAGGTTGCAATTTTTAAAAGAAGTTGGGCTCGGATACTTGACACTAAACAGAGCATCCAGCACACTTTCTGGCGGGGAATCTCAACGCATCCATTTAGCAACTTCCATAGGTAGTAGTTTGGTCGGTGCAATGTACATTCTCGATGAACCTTCTATCGGACTGCATCCTAGAGATACCGAACGATTAATCACCGTCCTAAAATCACTACGCGACATTGGCAACACAGTAATTGTCGTTGAGCACGAAGAAGACATCATGAAGGAAGCCGACGAGATTTTAGATATCGGCCCAATGGCTGGCGCCTATGGCGGAGAAATTGTGTTTCAAGGTGTTCACAAGGATTTAATAAAAGCAAAGAAAAGTCTTACCGCTAAATACCTAACAGGAGAAGAAGAAATTCCAGTTCCATCCAAAAGAAGAAAATCGAAGAATAAATTAAGTGTTAAAGGAGCTCGACAGCATAACTTAAAGAACGTCGACGTTGATTTCCCTTTGCATAGTATCGTTTGTGTCACAGGTGTTAGTGGTTCAGGTAAATCTACCTTAGTAAAGGACATTTTGTTACCTGCAGTAAAGAAAGAATTGGGAATTTATGGTGATAAGCAAGGAGAATTCAAAACCTTCTCTGGAGATATGCAACACATCAAAGCAGTGGAGTTTGTAAATCAGAATCCGATTGGGAAATCATCTCGAAGTAATCCAATAACTTATGTAAAAGCCTTTGACGATATCCGAGACTTGTATTCACGTTTGCCATTAGCAAAGGTTCGAGGCTACAAACCCGGTTTCTTTAGTTTCAATGTCGACGGAGGTCGTTGTGAAGTTTGCGAAGGCGAAGGTGATATAACGGTAAGTATGCAGTTTATGGCAGACGTTTATCTGACCTGCGATCAATGCAAAGGATCTCGCTACAAAGCAGAAACACTAGAAATAGAATACCGAGGAAAGTCAATTTCTGACTTACTACAAATGGATATTGAAAGCGCTTTTGAATTCTTCGGAGAAAGCAATGAACGCTTGGAGAAAAAGATTACTGCTAAGATTTCGCCTCTAGTAAAGGTTGGCTTAGGTTACTTAAAACTAGGACAGGCATCTAGCACTTTGAGTGGTGGAGAAGCGCAAAGAATCAAACTAGCATCCTTCCTTGCAAAAGGCAGCGCAAGTCCTTCTACCCTATTTATTTTTGACGAACCTACAACGGGTCTTCATTTTCACGATGTCAGAAAACTACTCATTGCTTTTGATGAACTTATCAATACGGGGCATTCTATCATTGTTATTGAACACAATTTAGACGTCATCAAATATGCAGATTGGATAATTGACATCGGCCCAGAAGGTGGAATTAATGGTGGGAATATTCTATTTACAGGCACACCCGAAGAATGTATAAAGGATAAGGAAAGTCATACAGGAGAGTATTTGAAAGAGAAACTCAATTAAAAATTCGTAATTAAAAAAGAAGAATAGAATTTACCTACCATTTCATTCTTAAATAATCAATACCCTTCGCTTTTTGCAATAATCGCACTAACTGTAGCATCACTTGTTACATTAACAACCGTTCTACACATATCCAAAATTCGATCTACAGGAAACACAATTGCAATCCACAGAGGATTTAATCCTATTGAGTCAAGGACAATCATTAACATAATCAATCCTGCACTCGGAACAGCTGCTGCTCCTATCGAAGCAAGTGTTGCAGTCGCTACAATTCCCAATTGTTGCATCATCGATAAATCAACATCGTGGTATTGTGCTAAGAAAATTACGGCAATTGCCTGATACAAAGATGTCCCATCCATGTTGACCGTTGCGCCGATTGGCAAAACAAAATCTGATACTTTCTCAGGAACTTTTAAATTCTCTGTTACACATTCAATCGTAATAGGTAGAGTTGCAGCACTAGAACTGGTAGAGAATGCTAAGAACTGCGCAGGACTCAATCCCTTAAAAAAATCAGTGTAAGATATTCTCACTCCAAAAACTCTTAATAGTAAAGGATAGAAACCAAAAAGCATCAGCATTAGTCCTCCAAAGACAATCAAAGTGTAATAACCGAGTGCAACAAAAATATCCAATAGCTGATCTAAATTATCGGCTGATTTAGCCAAAACTCCCGCCATTAAACAAAAAACAAAAAACGGCGCATAATCCATCACGATGTGCACCATTTTAATGAAGATGTCATTCATTCCATCGAAAAATGAACGGACAGTTTCTGTCTTTTCTTTCGGCATTAAAATCATTGAAATCCCGAAGAACAGTGCAAAGAAAATTACTTGCAACATCAACTTACCATTACCTAAAGCTTGAATTAAATTACTGGGAACCATATCCACCAATGGTTGCAAAGGGCTTTGGTTTTTATTGGCATTTTTTGCTTCATTCTTAGCTGCAGCCTTTTGATAATCAGCAGATTCCATATCAGAATTCAACTTCAACCTAACCTCTGCTAATTTCTCTTCAGACACAGTTGCCATGATGTTACGACCATCTTTGACTTCAATATTATTGTCTGTTGCCCACACTTCATATTCTAAGCGATGATTGATTTTCGTTTCATCATTTTTCTGCACTCCTGGCTGAAAGAAATTAACTAATAGTAAACCAACTGAAACAGAAAAAACCGTCGTAATAAGATACATTCCAAGTGTTTTGGCTCCCATTCTTCCAAGTTTAGATGGATCGCCAAGACCTGCTACACCTGTGATGATTGAGAATAACACTAAAGGAACAGCGATGAATTTCAAGATATTGATGAATATCACACCGAATGGATCAATCCAATTAGATGTAAAACCATTCCACCCCATAGCGCCAGAGATTATCGACCAGATAATTCCGAGAACCATAGCAATAAGTATCTTCCAATGCAGTGCTAATTTTTTCATGAGTTGAAATTAAGAATTCTAAATGGACTTACAATATAATTATGGACACTGAGTTAAGTCACGATGTACATTTGGAATTAATCAATTAAAATTTCTTTCTTATTTTTTAATCTTCTGTCTTAATCGATAGTCGTCGGGGTTTGTTTCGATTCTTTTTAAGAACCAAGAAATCTTACACCTCATTTCTTATTTTCTTCTCCACTTTCTTGATTTTAATTCCGGCATAGGCATAAAAAACCGTCATTGCTGGACTAATTAAATTAAAGAAACAATACATCCAATAATCGCCAGTAGCTACAGAAAGTACAGAAGCTTGCGTTGCACCGCAAGTATTCCAAGGAAATAAAACAGATGTTACCGTTCCTGCATCTTCTAGCGTTCTACTTAAGTTCTCTGGAGCCAAACCTCTTTCTGGGTAGATGTCCTCAAACATTTTCCCAGGAACAACAATGGCTAAATATTGATCAGAAGCCGTTGCATTGAAAAACACACATGTCCCTGCAGTCGTTGCTATCAATGAGCCCGTAGACTTTGCAAATTGAATAACTGTGTTGGTAATTCTTTTTAAAAGACCTGCTGCTTCCATTACTCCACCAAAACACATTGCACAAACGATTAACCAAATGGTATTCATCATTCCAGCCATCCCTGAAGTGCCTAACAACTCATTTACTTCTGCATTACCCGTCACAACTTCTGTACTCATAGACATTGCTCTCATGCTCGCCATGTATGCTGCTTCAAAATAATTGTCGCGCGTCCCTCCTATTTCCATCACTACTTCTGGTTGAAAAACGATGGCTGCAACTGCTCCCAAAACTGTTCCTATAAACAATGCTGGAATGGCACTTACTTTCTTAATAATTAGATAAATCACAACAGCTGGGACTATAAAAAGAATGGGAGAAACGAAATACTTAGCATCAATTGCTGTTAGCATTGCTCCCACCCCCTCATTTGTTTCGTGTGTCTCGATTGTAAATCCTAAAATTAAAAATATCACCAAGGTTATTAGTATAGACGGAATTGTTGTCAATGACATATAGCGAATGTGCGTAATCAAATCTGTACCAGCCATTGCTGGAGCCAAGTTGGTAGTATCAGAAAGTGGTGACATTTTATCTCCAAAATACGCTCCTGAAATAATTGCTCCTGCTACCATTCCTTGTCCAATACCTAATGCTGTACCTATTCCGATTAGTGCAACACCGACAGTTGCAACGGTTGTCCAAGAAGAACCAGTCGCTAACGCAACAATAGCACTCACAATACAAGCTGCCACCAAAAATATAGTAGGATTGAGAATTTCTAAACCGTAATAAATCATGGTTGGCACAATACCCGACATCATCCAAGTTCCAGCGAGTGCTCCGATGAGCAACAAAATTAGAATGGCAGACATCGCAGAATTAATAC
>DQTF01000141.1 GCA_015662935.1 Crocinitomicaceae bacterium
ATTTATTCGAATTACTTTTACTTGTAGATGCTGCAAAAAGAGCTTCAGCGAAGAAAATTGTTGTTCTTATTCCTTATTTTGGTTTTGGAAGACAAGATCGTAAAGATAAACCTCGGGTTGCAATTGGAGCAAAATTGGTTGCAAACTTATTAATGGCTGCAGGTATTCACCGTATTATTACTATGGATCTTCATGCTGATCAAATACAAGGTTTCTTTGAGGTTCCTGTAGATCATTTGTTCGCATCTACCATCTTTGTGCCCTATATTAAAAGCCTTAATCTTCCCAATTTGATGGTAGCAACACCAGATACCGGGGGGTCTAAAAGAGCAAACGCTTATGCCAAACACCTTCATGTTGACCTTGCAATCTGCTATAAACAACGGAAGGTCGCTAATGAAGTATCAAGCATGCGAATTATTGGAGATGTGGAAGGAAAAGATGTAATTATCATAGATGATATGGTAGATACTGCTGGCACCTTAACCAAGGCTGCAAAAATTATGATGGAGAACGGTGCTAATAGTGTACGGGCAATCTGTACACATGGAGTACTGAGTGGACCAGCTTATGAAAGAATTGCTGAGTCTGACTTAACAGAACTAGTTATTACAGATTCTATTCCATTAAACACAAGTAAAAATACAGATAAAATACATGTACTTTCAACAGCACCTCTTTTTGGAGAAGTGTTATCAAGTTTGGAAGCAAATAAATCAATTAGTTCACATTTTATAGTAACATAACATATATAAATTTAATAAAGATGAAAAAAGTATCATTGAGCGGTTCTCTTAGAGAGAACGTAGGGAAAAAAGATGCAAAAGCCCTAAGGTTGTCAGGTCGAATTCCTGCAATTATTTATGGCGGAGAAAATCAAGTCTCTTTTTCTGTAAATGCAGTAAAGTTTGATAAAATTTATTACTCACCAGATGTATTCCAAATAGAATTAGATCTTAACGGGAGTAAAACACTTTGTATTATCAAGGATATGCAACTTCACCCTGTTACAGGAAAAGTTTTACATATCGATTTTCTTGAATTACATGAAAACAAAAGTGTTGTAGTAAGTTTACCTGTAAATACAAAAGGAAACTCTATCGGAGTTTTAAATGGTGGAGCATTAATTATGAACTTCCGAAAAATAAAAATTAAGGCAATACCAGCGAATCTTCCAGAAAGAATCACTATTGATATTACAGAGCTAGAGATTGGTGATTTAGTTCGTGTTAAAGATGTAAATGTAAGTGGATGCAGTATCGTGCAAGATCCGCAAGCAGTTATTTTAGCTGTTAAGACAACTAGAGCAGCTGCTAAGGCAGAAGAAGAAGAAGTTGTAGAAGGTGAAGGTGGTGAAGAAGGTGAAAGTGCAACTCCAGCAGAAAAATAAAAATTACCATGAAAAAATTCCTCATTGTAGGATTAGGTAATGTTGGCGATGAGTATGAAAACACACGTCATAATATAGGATTTAAGGTATTGGATGCTTCAGCAGAGGCATCCAATACTGTTTTTAAGACAGCACGTTATGGGGATTTAGCTCAGTTTAAATTCAAGGGACGTACATTTATCCTATTAAAACCTTCCACATATATGAACCTTAGTGGAAAGGCAGTCAGTTATTGGCTACAAAAAGAAAAAATTCCATTAGAAAACCTATTGATAATTACTGATGACCTGGCATTACCTATAGGAGCTCTTCGCCTCAAAGGAAAGGGAAGTGATGGAGGACATAATGGATTAAAAAGTATTCAAGAATTAGTAGGAACATCAAAGTATCCTCGATTAAGGTTTGGTATTGGTGATGAATTCACAAAAGGAAGACAAATCAATTATGTTCTGGGTGAGTGGACAGCTACTGAAGAAAAAATTCTTCCGAATAGAATTGAAACAGCAACCGAAATTATCAAATCCTTTGGTACCATAGGATTGAGCTTCACAATGAATCAGTATAACAATAAGTGATCTTGAAGTAATAGGTTGTTATTTAACTGGTGAAACCGTGCGAATATCCAACATTTAGGTCGTAATACACAAGTTGTGTTTTTACCTATCATCAAGCTTCATGTGAACGAATCGAAACCTTTTGGAAACGGTACACCTACAAGATTTTGCAACGTCTGCATTAGTATAAAGAAAAAGTCAAAAAACCGAAAAGTTATTCGTTTTGGGCTCAAGGATTATTATCAGAATGCTGGGAAACAAACAAACCATTTCTCAACACTCTCCGATAATGCAGCCAAATTCAAATGATCCGAAGCGTCTGCAACATCTTTTATATCTCCATTCTTAAAGGCAATTAAAATAGAATTAAGATCTTTATTATATGCTCTATTGGATACTTTTTCATTGATCATAAAATAGGAAGCATCTTCATCAGATAATTGATACTGATTTTTAATTTCCGTAATTTTTTCTTCGATAATTCTATTAGCAAATGGCTTTTTGTCCAATTGAATTTTAAACAAATCTCTATTTACAATCCTTTGACACAATAAGGACAACACTTTGTCTTCATGGTTTTGCCATACTTTAATGGCTCCCGTGATGTCAAAATCATCCAATTGCGTGAATTGATCTAAAA
>DQTF01000254.1 GCA_015662935.1 Crocinitomicaceae bacterium
CGTAGTGCAGAGATTTTAAAAACAATAGAAGTCCCAAGATAGGTTGAAAGCATTCCGAAATATCTATTTGACCAAATGGTTTTTTGCACTCTTTGTGGTGGTGATTCTGCTTTATGTGGTCGCATTTTCCATGCCGTCATTGGAGTTTATTGCCAACATTGTTTTGGCATCACTTTTTGCATTAACCATGGTCGATATTCTATTTCTATTTAGTAATAAGAACCCAATTTCTGTTACAAGAACTGTTAATAATCGCTTGAATTTAGGAGATGAGAATAAAGTCATTCTCGAAGTTACCAATGAAACAGGAATGCCGATTAATTACACAATGATTGAAGGTTATCCCACAGAAATGCAAGATCGGTCAACTGTTTTGGGTGGTTTTTTATCTGGACATTCTACCAAGGAGTTTAACTATGTTTTTCAACCGAAGAAAAGGGGAGAATATCAGTTTGGTGATGTTTTTATCATCATACGATCGATGTTCTTTTTGGCTTCTAAGAGAATAGAGTTGCCTTTGAAAGAGACCATTCACGTGTATCCTTCTGTTTTGCAATTAAAGAAATATGAGTTATTGGTTTTTCAACAGCAAAAAACTAGCGTTGGAATTAAAAAAATTCGTCGTCTTGGAAACAACAGTGAATTTGAGCAAATCAGAAATTACGTTCAAGGAGATGAGTTAAAGACAATCAATTGGAAAGCAACGAGTCGTCGTAATGAATTGATGGTCAATCAGTATCAAGAAGAAAAGTCACAAAGCATCTATTGCATCATTGATAAAAGTCGAAGTATGCAAATGGAGTTCGACGGACTTTCTATGCTTGATTATTCAATTAATTCCTCATTGGTGTTTACCAATATTGCCCTTAAAAAAGGCGATAAAGCAGGATTGATTACCTATTCTGATAAGATAGGAACTGTATTGCCAGCAGAACGTTCTGGAGGTCAAATGCGAAGAATTCAAAATGTTTTGTACAATCAGCAATCTTTGTTTAAAGAAGCAAATTATGAGTTGTTGTATCAAACCATAAGAAGAACTGTCAAAACAAGAAGCTTATTGGTTTTGTTTACGAATTTTGAAACAGAATTTGCCATGCGTAGAGCAATGCCTATTCTTCGTAGGTTGAATAAAAAGCATATTCTTGTCGTTGTCTTTTTTCAGAACAGTGAATTGCAAGAGTTAGCATTTAGACCATCGAAAACGGTTCAGGAAGTTTACCAAGCAACAATTGCAGAGAAGTTAATTTCAACGAAGTCTAAAATTGCCAAAGAATTAAAGCAAAACGGTATTCAAACAGTATTAACCTTACCCGATGAATTATCGATTAATACGATTAACAAGTATTTGGAATTGAAGGCAAAGGGGGCGATATAACTATGAAAAAAGTGTTGTTTTTATTTTCAGTAACGTTTATCCATTTTTTTGGGTTTTCATCAAGCCTTGAAAAGGAGAAATGCATCAACATCCATAGAGAATGGATACAAGAGGCTTTTTTTTTAACGCAAAACACAGTTGGTTTTACTGCGCCTGTGAGCGGTAGAGCTTATGCTTACTTTTCCATTGGTATGTATGAAAGCACCGTTGAGTTTTTTGATGAATTAAATTCACTTTCTGATCAATTAAATGAATATAACAGACAGGTTTGGATGCAAAATGATAAAGAATTGAATTGGTCACTCGTTGCTAATTCAGTTGATTTTGAGATGTTATCTTATTTATTTAGAAATATGCCTCCGTCGAATAATGAGCGCGTCCACCAACTATTTTCAAAGCTTAACAAGGCAAACTCTAAATTTTGTAGCAAGAAGAAAAATCAGGCGTCCATATTTTATGGAAAAAGAATTGCTCAAGAAATAATTGAGTGGTCAAAATTAGACCGTGGAGATGAGGGGTTTAATCAAAATTATCCAGAAAATTTTGTTGCACCAGTTTGTGAAGGTTGCTGGACCAAAACAGTTCCAGGATATCTTCCTTCTCTTTTACCGTATTGGGGGAATAATAGACCATTGATTAAGAAAAGTGACCAAGTTGCAGCCAATTGCATTGCATTTGAGTATTCACCCGATACAAACTCTGTTATGTATAAGGAGGCAATGAAGGTTTTAGTCAATTCAAAGAGCCCGAATCAGAAACATGAAATTATTGCAGAATATTGGGATGATGCAGCTGGATATTCAGGGACACCAACAGGGCATTTTTTCACGATTGCAAAGAAGTTAGCAATTGAGCAGCATATTTCGCCAACACATGAATTACAACTCTATGCTACTTTGGGAATAGCTATAAATGAAGCTTTTATTTCTGCGTTCCAGCTTAAGTACAAGTATAACTTTATAAGGCCAATCACCTATATTCAACAGAACATTGATTCTGAATTCAATACAAGAATAACAAGTCCACCTTTTCCTGAGTATCCTTCGGGTCATTCTTTTCAATCAGGTGCAGCAACAGAAGTTATGAAATCAATCTTTGGGGATTCTATTCAAATAATTGATATTACGAATCAAAATAGGCACGATATTGATGGAAGCCCAAGACAGTATAACAGCTTAACTGAAATGTCTGAGGAAATTTCTATTTCAAGATTATACGGAGGAATTCATTTTCAAAAAACGTTAGATGAAAGCCTGTTTCACGGTCGTAAAATAGGTGTCTTTATAACACAACAGCTGAAATTAATTAAATGAAAGCAAAACTGTTTTTTCTTTTATTAAACCTAACACTTCCTAATATAATCTGCGCTCAAATTTTTAGTGAGGTTAGTTCAGAGAAAGGGTTGAATTATTTATACCCCGGCAATGATTTTCAAATGGCAGGTGGTGGAGTCATGGTAATTGATTATAATAATGATGGTTGGGAAGATTTTTTTCAATCTGGAGGCCTTTTTGATTCTAAATTATGGAAAAACAATCATGGTACCTTTGAAGATGTAACGGATGAGGTAGGTCTTGATGCTCTTAACGGATATTTTATACAAGGAGCTGTTTCTGCAGATTATGACAATGATGGTTATGAAGACTTTGTGATTGCCAACTATGGTGTAGGAATGAGTCGTGGAGATAAAAAATCACCTGTGCTATTGCACAATATTAAAGGAGATTATTTTGAAGTGATTCCACTAGCTTATGCGGTTGGAAAAGGGAATTATGCTTCTGCCTGCTGGGGGGACATAAATAAGGATGGGTTTGTGGATTTATATTTCGCAAATTATGTTAGAACAATGAGTGGGATTTTAGATTCTAGTGGCGTGACAATTGGTTACAACCCAACTTGCTATGAAAACAAATTACTGATAAATATTCAAGGAAAATCATTCGTAGAGCAATCTGAAAATTACGGTTTAAATAATGGAGGTTGTGGATTATCAGCAAGTTTTACAGATCTTGATCAAGACGGCGACTTTAGACCTATTACTTTTAAATGATTTTGGTGAATGGACTAAAAAAGGCAATAAGTTTTACAGAAATAATTATCCCGAAAAGAAGTTTACTGACGCAACGAATCAAATTGGTTTTGATAAGAAAATGTATGGAATGGGGATAGGTCAAGGAGATTTTGATATGGATGGAGATCTTGATTATTACATTACTAACATAGGTCAAAACTCGTTGTATGAAAACCAAGAAGGAATCCTTAAAGATGTGGCTGAAAACAACGGGCTTACTTCCACTTTTGTGCGAGACTCTATAAGGGGCACTAGTTGGAGTGGATTGTTTTTTGATTTAGAGTTTGATGGCGATTTAGACCTGTACATTTCTAAAGGAAATGTTGCTGTATTGGTTCCCAAAACGATAATCAATGATCCAAATAAACTTTTTATTAATGAGAACGACTCATTTAAAGATGTGACGGATTCTTCAGGGTTAAATGATGTCTTGTCTCACAGGGGAGCGGCTATTTTTGACTTTGACCGTGATGGTGATTTGGATATCGTTTCATCCGTAGTTAAAATGCCTTGGGCGGCTTTTGCAAGAAAAGAACAAAAGTTAAAATTGTTTCAAAATAATGTTAAGCCGAATAATTGGATAGCAATTAAACTCGTTGGATCAGGCACAGTAAACAAAAGTTGTATCGGCTGCAAAGTCTTATTTGAGCACAATGGGAGAAAAATGATGCGCGAAGTTGATGGAGGTAGTGGGCAAGCATCACAAGGAACTAAACTGCTTTATTTTGGTTTAAATAAAAGTAAAAAACTTGATAAAGCAACTATTTTTTGGACAGATGGAACTCAAACAGAACTCAAAAAATTAAGGAAAGGAGTTTTTTTGTGCAAAAAAAATGACCTCTAAACAGAAGTCATTTTTTTATATGTATAAATTGTTATTTCTCAACATACTCATGAATGTATTCTATACCATTCGTTGTGATTTTAACTTTAAGCTCTTTGTCTTTTAGTTTTATTATTTCGTATGAAGAAACGTCACCACCATTATCTGTAAATATAACATGAGACTTGCTACTGTTAAACGCCCATTTTCCTTCGTCGCTTGTTGGAAAGCCTAAAAACTTTCCCATTACTGTATAAGTTCCATTATCACTAATAATAACTTGAGTAATTAAATTAAGTTCTGTGATGTCTTCTCCATCAGCCGTAATTTTCAATGTTTCCCAGTTATTGACTAGACGAGCTTTTTTGGTGAGTAGTGTAAATTTAGATCCTTCCTCATATTTGTTGCAAGAAGAGAAACTTACAGAAATAAGTGTTAAAAGTAATAGGCTTGCGATAATTTTTTTCAAGGGTATTCCATTTTGATGGATACACAAAAAAAACATGCCAAAATGTTACTTTCGGTAAACAGTTAACGTTTTTGAAACCTTATTCTCGAATTCATCTTTAATGAGAACTAAATAATGACCTCCTTCAAAACTCTTAATGTTTAACGTAATTCGATTATACCCTTCAGAAAGGTGGACTAATTTCTCTTGAACAATTTCTCCCTCTTTATTCTGAACAGTTATTTTACCATCAGAACAAATCAAAGAATCATACGATAAGGTCATTAATTTGTTCGCTTTACCTTTGACAGGCAATAAAAGCATGTTGGTTAAAATAGGTTGGTTGATTTCAATTTTATCCAATTCTTCCTTCTCTCCATATTTATCAACCCTGATGATTCTGAAATATTCTGCTGCACCTTCCGCAAAATTGATTTCTGATATGGTATACGTATGTCTTTCGTTGTGATTCTCCAACGATTTTACCTGAGTAACTTTTTTCCAATTAACATCGTCTATGGATTTTTCAATTAAAAAATAGTCGCCTTTATTCTCTTTTTCAACTTCCCATTTAAAATGAATAATTTTAGTCGCTGCAGTCGCATGAAAACCTAGAAAACTGATTGAAGACAATTGTGAACTGTCACCATCATTAACTGTTGCTGCATTTAAAAATCTGCAATGAACTAGAATGAATATGAGGACAATTTTAAAAGCCATATTTGAGTATTAAAATAGTTTTAACACCCTTAAGTTACAAAACAACACTGTGCGCGCATAATATATTTATAAAAAGATATTAACAATTAATCTTTCACTTTATGTTTTTTTTCACGAGTGTTTATTCTACGCCTTCTCCAAGCTCAACTTCGCATCTTCACTTTCTGCCAAATCTGTAATCAATGCATTTTCATCCAAGGTTTCAAAAATGACATCATTCGCCAAAACTTCATTGCAAACATAACTTGCATTTGCCTCAATTGCCTTTCTGATTTCTTCGTTGGTATCTACTTTCAAGAGAATTCTATCTGTCACTTCTAAACCTGAATCTTTCCGTAAATTTTGAACTCTATTCACCAATTCTCTTGCGATGCCTTCTGCTTTTAACTCTTCAGAAAGTGTAATGTCCAAAGCGACAGTAATTCCATTTTCAGAACTCACTAACCAACCTGGAATATCCTTTGCAACGACATAAAAGTCAGTCAAATCAAGCATTACAGCATCACCATTGATTTCTCCTGTCCAACCTTTGTCTGCCTCAATTTTCGCAATATCATCCGCAGAAAGTTGAGCAACCATTCCTGCAATTGCCTTCATGTGCTTACCATATTTCGGTCCGATTGTCTTAAAATTTGGCTTGATACTTTTCACCAAAACAGAATTATCTTCTGCCAATAGTTCCAATTCTTTTACATTAACTTCAGAAAGAATCAACTCCTTTACGTGGGTGATATTCTCCGCAAATTCTTTGTTTAAACCAGGCACCATAATTTTTTGCAAAGGTTGACGAACTCTCAAACGTTCTTTCTTTCTCAATCCTAAAACCAAGGAAGAAGTTCGCTGAGCAATGTCCATTTGAGCTTCTAATTTATCGTCTATAAATACTTCGTTTGCTATTGGAAATTTTGCTAAGTGAACAGATTCTGAATTGTCTTTTCCAGTTACTTTATTCAAATCTAAGAACAGTTGATCCATGAAGAATGGTGCAATTGGCGCACTCAAAACTGCAACTGTCTCCAAACAGGTATATAAGGTCTGATAAGCCGATAATTTATCATTCTTCCCTGCTTCGTCCGTTGCTTGTTTCCAATAGCGTCTTCTGCACAGTCGCACGTACCAATTAGAAAGCTGATCTCCGACAAATTCTTGAATCAAACGACCTGCTTTTGTTGGCTCGAAAGAATCATAAGCATCATCGACATTCTTAATCAAAGAATTAAGTTTCGACAACACCCAACGGTCAATTTCTGGTCGGTCTTCCAATGCTAAATCTGCTTCTGAATAATCGAAAGCATCAATATTTGCATACAATGCGAAGAATGAATAAGTATTATAAAGCGTTCCGAAGAATTTACGCTGTACCTCTGTAATTCCGTCTGTATCGAACTTCAAATTGTCCCACGGTTGTGCATTGGTAATCATGTACCAACGAGTAGCATCTGCGCCATACTTATCCAAAGTCACAAAAGGATCTACCGCATTACCTAAACGTTTCGACATTTTTACGCCGTTTTTATCAAGAACCAAACCATTGGAAATCACAGATTTATACGCGACAGAATCAAAAACCATCGTTGAAATCGCATGCATGGTATAGAACCAACCTCTCGTTTGGTCCACTCCTTCTGCAATAAAATCAGCAGGATAAGCTTTATTATTCTCAATTAATTCTTTGTTCTCAAATGGATAATGCCATTGTGCATAAGGCATAGAACCAGAGTCAAACCAAACGTCAATGAGATCAGCTTCTCGCGTCATTTTTTTACCAGAATTGGAAACCAAAGTAATTTCGTCCATATAATTCTTGTGTAAATCAATTTGCGCATAATTCTCTTTGGACATATCATTCTCATCAAAAGAAGCTAAAGGGTTTTCTGTCATTATTCCAGCAGAAACAGCTTTTCCACATTCTTCTTTTAGCTGAGCCACCGAAGAAATGCAAATTCTTTCATCTCCATCTTCTGTTGACCAAATAGGAATTGGAATTCCCCAATACCTTGAGCGAGAAAGGTTCCAATCGTTCAAGTTCTCTAGCCATTTCCCGAAACGACCTGTTCCTGTTGATGCAGGCTTCCAATTAATGGTCTCATTCAATTCCGACATCCTCTTTTTGCCATCCGTTGCTTTGATGAACCAAGAATCAAGTGGATAATACAAAATTGGCTTATCTGTTCTCCAACAATGCGGATAACTGTGAACGTATTTCTCGACTTTAAATGCTTTATTTTCTATCTTTAATTTGATGGCAATTTCTACATCTGCAGATTTATCTGGCGCTGTTCCATCATCATAATATTCGTTTTTCACGTACTTCCCGGAGAATTCTCCCATTGCATTTGAGAATTTCCCTTCCAAATCGACCAATGGTTTTGGTTCATTCTTCTCGTCGAGAACTAGCATCCCTGGAACGCCTGCATCAGCAGCAACTTTCGCATCGTCTGCACCAAATGTTGGAGCAATGTGCACGATTCCTGTTCCGTCTTCTGTTGTCACAAAGTCGCCTAAAATCACTTGAAAGGCATTTTCTGCATTCTCATAAGGAAGTTCATACGGCAATAATTGCTCGTATTTAATCCCGGCTAAATCTTTTCCTGAGCATTCTCCGGCAATGAAAAAAGGGATCTTTTTTCCGCCTTTTTCATAGCTAGAAAGATCGTTTTCATCCTCAACATGAAAAAAGTTTTTGGAGAATTGGTAATTGACCAAGTTTTTCGCAACAATGACTTGAATTGGTTCAAAAGTATATTGATTAAACGACTTAACGAGAACGTATTCTATTTTAGGACCAACACAAAGAGCTGTATTTGAAGGTAAAGTCCATGGAGTAGTTGTCCAAGCGATAAAGTGGATTTCTTGCCCTTCTCCAAAAGGAGAAGACTGGCCTGATTTCATCTTAAATTGAGCAACGACAGTGGTGTCTGTTACATCACGATAACAGCCTGGCTGATTAA
>DQTF01000158.1 GCA_015662935.1 Crocinitomicaceae bacterium
ATGGTGCAAATGGATGGAGATGCTTCGCGCTATCCTTGGAGTAAAGATTTATTAAATCCACACGTTCCAGAATTTGCATTGCACACAATAATCAGAGGTTACGGTTGGGTAACCAACAAAGGTGCGGCTGCTTATCAAATGGATATGAAGCAATACGTTGATCAGTCATTCTCAGATGAAGATTTAGAATCAGAAATGAAAAAAGGGCATGCATTCTTAACAGAAATTTATGCAGCTTACAAAGAACTTTAATTTTACCTTTGAATGATGAAAGTTTTAGTTGTTAGGTTTAGTTCTATAGGTGATGTTGTTCTTACAACCCCTGTTTTAAGAGGGCTGAAAGAGCAATTGAAGGAGGTAGAAATTCATTACTTGACCAAGACGCAATTTACTGGAATTTTAGAACACAATCCAAGAATTGATAAGATTTACACAATGGACAAACACATTGATGAGCTTATTCCGGATTTAAAAAAGGAGCAATACGACTTCATCATTGATTTGCACAATAATCTTCGAACAAAATCGCTAAAATCAAAATTAAAAAGACCTTCTCAAGCATTCAACAAGTTAAATTGGAAGAAATGGCTTTTGGTGAAATTCAAAATGAATCGCTTGCCTAAAATTCACATTGTCGAGCGTTATTTTGATACGGTAGCATCATTAAACGTAAAGAACGACCATCTTCCTTGTGAGTATTTTATTTCGAAGAATGATGAAGTGGACGTCTTCGAGAAACTTGATGTAGCACCGAAAAAATTTGTCGCAATTGCAATTGGTGCGCAATTCAAGACTAAGAAAATGCCTAAAGAATTATTGGTCAAAATCATTTCTCAATTAAAAGAACCCGTTGTTTTGTTAGGTGGAGAAATGGATGCTGATTTTGCCATTGAACTGATTGATGCGCTTCCGAATTCTGCCATAAAAAATGCGTGTGGAGGATTTAACCTTAGTGAATCGGCAAGTATTGTGAAGCAATGCAAACGTCTAATCACCAATGATACCGGAATGATGCACATCGCCAGTTGTTTTGGTGTGCACATAGATTCTGTGTGGGGCAACACCGTTCCAGACTTAGGAATGTATCCTTATTATCCAGCTGATAATGAGAAATTTCGCATCCACGAAGTAAAGGGATTGAAGTGCAGACCCTGTTCTAAAATCGGTTTTCAAGAATGTCCGAAAAAGCATTTTGATTGTATGATGAAACAGAATGTAGATGAGATTACAGGAAAAACTACTCTCCCATAAACAATTTCTTCAACTCCCCCGCATCATTAGGTTTCATTTTACCTGCGAGAATTAATCCGAGTTGTTTTCTTCTTAGTGCGCCTTCAAATCGTTGTTTTTCCAAATCAGTTTCTGGAATCAATTCTGGAACAGCAATAGGACCTCCATTTTGATCTACTGCAACAAAGGTATAGATAGCTTCATTACTTTTTACTTTTTCGCCAGTAACATTATCCTCGACAAATACATCTACAAAAATTTCCATTGATGAAGTGAAAGCTCTTGATACTTTTGCTTCTAATGTCACAATCGATGCCTCCTTAATAGGTTGTTGAAAAGAAACATTATTTACAGCAGCAGTTACAACAACTCTTTTGCAATGACGATGAGCAGAAATACTTGAAATTACATCCATCCACGCTAATAGTTCCCCTCCAAATAGATTACCCAAGGTATTCGTATCATTAGGTAAAACCAATTTAGTTGTAATAGCCAATGTTTCTTTTGCTGTTTTTGCTTTCATTTCATCGAATTTTTAGCAAAATTACAATTATTAATGCTTTGTGTAAGAAAGTGTACCTATTTTAAAACTTTTTTGTAGTATTTTCGTTACTCTTATTAGAAATTGAGACTACAGACTATGAATGAGATGATGAAAAAATTAATCAGCGCCTTCCCAGAGAATATTACCGAAGCCTTATCTATTGCAAAAAAAGCGACTATCAGATCGAGTTCTACAGAGATTAAAAACATCATTATCTGCGGAATGGGCGGCTCTGGCATTGGAGGAAAACTCGTTTCTAGCTGGGTCGCAAAAGAAATTAATGTTCCTGTTGAAGGAGTCAGTGCTTATTCTTTACCACAATATGTCAATGAGAATACTTTAGTAATTGGCTCATCTTATTCTGGAAATACGGAAGAAACTTTAAGTTGTATTGAAGAAGCTATTTCTAAAAATGCACAGATAATCGGGATATGTTCAGGTGGAAAATTAAAAGAAATTTGTGCAACAAATAAGTATGATTGTGTCATTGTACCTGGTGGTAACCCTCCAAGAACGGCATTGGCATATTCAATTGTTCAGTTGCTAAATATTCTCTCCGAATTAAAATTGACTTCTGCAGAGCGATTGACAGAAATTGCAAAAGCAAAAGATCTCATTGTAGCAGATGAAAAAGAAATTAAAGCAAAAGCGTTAGAATTAGCAAAATTCTTAAAAGAGCATGTTCCAATTCTTTATGCAGAAACGAAATTTGAACCCATGTTGGTTCGTGCTCGTCAGCAATTTAACGAGAATGGGAAGATGCTATGTTGGCACCATACTATTCCTGAAATGAATCACAATGAACTCGTTGGTTGGGGTGGAGGAGACACTCGTTTTGCAACGGTATTTTTTACTTCTAAAGACATGCATCCTCGAAATGCGAAGCGATTAGAAATCTGTAAAGATGTGGTTGCAAAGAAAGGAGCAAAGCAAATGGATATTCTAGCAAAAGGGAATTCTTTCATTGAGCAAACAATTTATTTTATCAACGTTGTGGATTGGGCATCGCTGTATTTATCTGATCTAAAACAGGTTGACCCAATAGATATCGAAGTGATTGATTTCTTAAAAAGTGAATTAGCCAACTTTAATTAAAAGAAATGCCAGAAGTTATCTACGAGAATCTAGGTCTGATTGATTACAAAGAAGCCTGGGCTTATCAAGAGAAAATTTTCAAAGCAACAGTTGATTTAAAGATTAAAATCCGAAAAGGAGAGTCAACAGAACCGACAAAAAACTACCTTCTTTTTTGTGAACATCCGCATGTTTTTACGCTTGGAAAAAGTGGCGATAAAGAAAACTTACTGCTCAATGCAGCTGCTTTAGAAGAAAATAACGCATCATTTTATGCCATCAATAGAGGCGGAGACATTACGTATCACGGACCGGGACAATTAGTTGCTTATCCTATTTTTGATTTGGACCATTTCTTTTCTGACATACATAAATATTTGCGTTTTTTAGAAGAGGCAGTAATTCTTACACTAGAAGAGTATGGAATTAAATCTGGGCGTGTTGATGGACTTACTGGAGTTTGGATTGATGGTGATTTACCAACTGCTAGAAAAATTTGTGCACTAGGGGTAAAAAGCTCTCGATGGGTTACGATGCATGGAATTGGATTTAATGTCAATTCTGATCTCAGTTATTTTTCTCACATCATTCCTTGTGGAATTCAAGATAAAGCCGTAACTTCAATGGAGAATGAATTAGGCAAGAAACTAAACATGACAGAAGTTTCTGAGGTTTTGAAACAAAAACTTGCCACCTTGTTCGGTTACTCTTATATCTAAATTTTAATGAAACTACTCCGCAAACTGCTTAAATTTATTGGAATTGGTCTAATCGTTATTATTATTTCGATCAATTTATTTATTCTGCTTTCTGGAAGATTCTATATTTATAAAGGCATTGCTAACACCTATTTTAGGGGAGAAATTAGCCCAACGATTTATGATTTAGACGTGTTTCCGTATGCTACTTTACCTGCTTCGAGCAATGTTTCAAAATTAAATTTTCATAGCAATTTCAACGCTTACGAGTTAAGCGTTGAGGAAAAAGATTTTATCGATGATTATCACACGAAAGCCATCCTAGTTTTTAGAAATGACACTTTACTTTTTGAAAAGTATTGGGAAAATCATTCTGCAGAGAAAGTTTCCAATTCATTCTCAATGGCAAAAACGGTGGTTGCAATTTTAGTGGGCGCAGCATTGAATGAGGGAAAAATAAAATCTCTTGATGATGCTGTTTGTGATTACCTCCCAGAATTCTGCAGCAAAAACAAAGAGACAATAAGTATTCGTGATTTATTGACAATGTCCTCAGGTTTAGATTGGACAGAAAGTGCTAAGAATCCTCTTTCTGATAATGCAGAATCGTATTATGGAGAACACCTTTATGAATTAGTCACTAAGCAATCATTAATTACGGAACCTGGCAAAGTTTTTAATTACCAAAGTGGAAATTCTCAGTTGCTCGGCTTTATTGTCGAAAAAGCAACAGGCAAAGATTTAACTCAATATGCACAAGAAAAAATTTGGGAGAAAATTGGAGCAGAGAGCGATGCTTTTTGGAGCCTTGACACAGAAAATGGAGACGAGAAATCTTTTTGCTGCATGTATGCGAACACAAAAGATTATGGTCGTTTAGGTTTACTTCTGCTAAACAAAGGAGTGTTTAATGACCAACGAGTGATTTCTGAAAGTTATTATAATGAAATGATGAAGCCTGCTGTTTTGATGACCGAAGAAGCAATACCAAATTATAGATATGGATTACATACTTGGTTGTTCATGGATGAGAATTCACAAGTCAATTACTTTAGGGGTGTAAAAGGCCAATATATCATCACGATTCCGGATGAAGATCTTGTTATCGTAAGAATAGGCTCTAAAAAGAAAAGAAACTTTAACTTTGACAAAAATAAGTTGGATGATCCAATTTATTTAGAAGAGAATAAATTTAGGGTAGGTCATTCGCAAGATTTTTTCCAATATTTAGAAATGGGAAGAAAAATTGCACATCAAATTGAGTCGAAGTAATGCGTGAAGAGTTAGCAGGACCAAAAGTTGAAAATATAGGAGTCGCAGTAGTTGAACAATTTAATGAGTTAAATCAGAAAATCTATAATGTTTATTTACTTAATTTAAGTGAAGCAATAATTGAAGGTGTAATGATAACAAGTAAAGGTTATGGAACCAACTTGAAAACTGGAGAAAAAATCAAGACCTCTACTTTGCGGCATTCTATTGAAGTTTTACTCCCAAATGAGGTTGCGAAAATTGAACCAATTATGGAAGATGTTTTTGGAATTGCCAACGAGTTTTGGGTAAGTTTCTGGAGTGATTCTACAGAAACAGGAGGATTGGTGATGCACGATAAGAAGTTTATTTTCGTGTCTGAATCTATTTCAGAGCAAAACATGAAAATAATTCCTGTTCTTGGAGATAGAGGAGTACTTATCATATAGAACGAAAAGGTTGTTCACTTCATTTACTTTTCATTACGGCATTCAGTCATTAAATTGTATATTTGTATAGAATCAAATTTAATTTCGTAAAAAAAAGAACAAATGGTCGGAAAATCATCATGCAAATTTTTAGTTGTCATCAGTGTCTTCTGTGGTTCTGTACTATTGTCTTCTTGTGAGGATAAACCGAATATTGACGAAACTGATGTTGAAGTAAACGATGATTATTACGAGTTTCAAGATTTTAATTTAGCTCAATACGACATACCTGCAATGATTTCCTTACCAGACGAAACAGCAAATATTGGAGCATCAACGAAGCCTGAAGTTATTCATACAGAATCTGACATTAAATGGACACTAAAAGTTGGGCAAAATTTCGAACTTGAAATCGAAGATTATGCAGATGTTACAGATTTAATTGAAGTAGAAAAAAAGGAACTAGCAGATAAAGATTTCTATAAAATCAATTACATCATTGATGAAAAAGACTTGATTCTTTACGAAAGAACTTTAGTTGTAAAAGGAACGGATAATGCTTCTCCAACTGTTGGTGTAGAACACAAGTCATATCATGTTTATGGACAAAAAATTGTCAATGGATTGACTTATGAATTAAGTTCTAGAGAGGAAGGTTATGAAAAAATGATTATAGAGTTGATGGCAAAATCAATCAAGTCATTTAAGCCAATTAAGAAAAGCTAATACCGATCAATCGATCAAAACATCATGGAATTAACACGCGAAAATGTCTTAGAAGTACTGGGTGCTATTATTGAACCGGACTTAAAAAAAGACATCGTTTCTGCTAATTTAGTAGAGAATATCGACATTGAGAATAATCAATTGTCCCTTAAAGTTTACATTTCTAACCCTGCATTGCATGCTCGTAAGAGAATGACAGAGGCAATTGATTTTAACATCAAACGAAAGTTTTCGGATGTAGAATTGAACATAGATGTCAAAGGAATGCCTGCAGAAGCGAAAGCAGCACATAGAAAAATTCTTCCACAGGTTCAAAATATTATTGCGATTGCTTCTGGTAAAGGAGGAGTCGGGAAATCCACGATTACAGCTAATCTTGCTGGAGGTTTGCAAAAAGCAGGTTATAAAGTGGGAATTGTAGATGCAGACATTTATGGACCTTCAATGCCAACTATGTTTGATGTGGTGGGAGACAAACCAACGATGATTGATGTGGATGGAACGCCAAAAATTAATCCTGTTGTTAATTATGGAATTAAACTTCTTTCAATAGGATTCTTTACAGAGCAAGATAACGCTGTGGTCTGGAGAGGTCCAATGGCTGCAAAAGCAATGACGCAAATGTTTACGGATGCAGAATGGGGAGAGTTAGATTATTTGTTAATTGACCTTCCTCCTGGAACTGGAGATATTCATTTGTCACTAGTACAGACCGTTCCTTTAGATGGAGCAGTGATTGTCAGCACACCGCAAGAAGTTGCATTAGCAGATGCCAGAAGAGGAGTAAACATGTTCCAAATGGATACGATTAACGTGCCCGTTGTTGGAATAGTTGAAAACATGGCTTGGTTTACGCCTGCAGAATTACCAGAAAATAAATATTACATCTTCGGTAGAGATGGAGCAAAGAATTTGGCACATGGAATGGAGGTTCCTTTCTTAGGACATATTCCACTAGTGCAAGGAGTCCGAGAAGCAGGAGATGCGGGTCGACCAGCCGTTTTTCAAGACAACACACCGACAGCACAAGCTTTTGAAGATTTAGTTCGTATCTTTGTCAAAGAAGTTGAAGTTGTCAAAGCTAAAAAACAAACGAAAAAAGTGGTACATGCCAATTAATAAAGAGGAAATTGAGAAAAAGGTATTAGGAGCATTGGAACAATTGCGTCCTTTCTTGCATGCAGACAATGGTGATATGGAATTGGTTGAAATTCAAGACGATGCAACTGTTGTTGTGCGTTTACTTGGTTCTTGTAGTGATTGCTCGATGTCTATGATGACACTTAAAGCAGGTTTGGAAGAATCAGTTAAGAAAGCAGCTCCAGAAGTGAAGGCTGTTGTGGCGATTAATTTACCGGAAGTGGTTTGATTTTAATGACTTAACGCTTTAATGTATAACGTATAATAGTTGATTAATGAGTGTTCATTTATTTCGTCGCAAAAGAAAATCATTTTCTCATAACTAAGCACCCAACAACGCTCTCTAAATAGTCTACGCATAAGTTATACATTAAAATAATGCCTCGCTATCTCATTGCCCCCTTCGTGAATCTTGATATAGTATTTCCCTTTCTCCCAACCTTTTACTCTCATCGTAAATTTATAAGTAACCTTACCTGTTTGAGCAGTCATAGATCTCTTTGAAATAAAAACAGACTCCCCATTTTCTTTGTAGATGTCTTGTTTCACTTGTGCGTTTTTTCGACAATCAAATTTTAGTTGGCCTGTTATCAGAACTGTTTCTTGCACTATATTTCCGTCTTCATCGACGTGTCGATTTTGAGGAGAAGAAAACCATGTGTTTTTCTGTCCTGTGAGAGTCGCCATAAACTTTTTTAAGGCAGCAGAACTTGGTTCTGAAGAATCAATGTTGGACACGCTTTTTCCATCAGATATAGCCCAAACGGCATCTTGATAAACAGACTTACTTATTTTTTTTCCTTTGAGATAGTCGGATAGTTCCGTGAATTTAGGATTCTTATTTCGAGCGATTTTCATTCCGTTTCCATTAGAGGGACATCGATCACTTGATTCTGTGCAGAATGCAGCTAAAAAACCGTTGTATTCCCCTTTTGGCTTTAGGGCAATAAAATTATCTTCTAAATGAATGAGAGTTTGTTCTCCATTATCTTCTGGATGAAAAAGTGTGCCAGCTGTGATTTTAACACGTAAATTGGATGAGGTGTTGTTTTTTAATTTGATAGCAATAGATTTTCCTTCATGTCTACCAATTGATTTTATTTCTGCATTGACTTTTTTACTTGTAATTGCTGTGCTTAATTCAACTTCTTTTGGAGGAGTAGAAAAAGTAAAAGCCTGAACGATTAGTAAAGCAGCAATGAGGCTCATTACTGAAAACGATTTTCATAGAGAGAATCGCATATGTTTGATTTTGAATACTTAACGCATGTATTCAAATTAGTTACAAAATTATGCAAACAAAAAAGTGCGACAAGCAAAGCTCATCGCACCAATTTTTTTATAGAAGAATTACTTATTTCGCTGCTGCAAAATTCTTAGCAACTTCTTCCCAGTTAATTACATTAAAAAATGCATTGATGTAATCTGGCCTTCTGTTTTGGTAGTTTAAGTAATAAGCATGCTCCCAAACATCTAATCCTAAAATTGGCGTTC
>DQTF01000029.1 GCA_015662935.1 Crocinitomicaceae bacterium
CTTTCTTTCGGGACAAATATTGGGATGTCTAGTAGAACATTCTTGAAAGATAGGGCCCAAACATTAAACATCATTACAGGCATTGGAGTTGACCCAACTTATGATGCATACTCTCAATCTGCTAACTTAAACACACTAGATGTTGGTCTAGGAATGTATTTTTATTCTCAAGAATTATTTGTCGGAGTTTCTGCAGAACAATTAACGAAAGATTTTGTAAGTTTTGGTTCTGGAACAGCAAATTTTGATCCTAGAACACACCTAAAAGGAACAGCAGGGTATAAGTTTCAAATGAATAGAGATTGGTCTGCAACACCATCTGTTTTAGTGAAGTATATTCAGAATGCACCTCTTTCTTTTGAAGGGTCTGCAGTTTTTGAATACAAAAATTGGGTTTGGTTTGGTCTTTCTTATAGAAATACAGACGCTGTAATTGCAATGGTTGGCTTGAACATCAGTGAACGCTTTAAATTTGGTTATTCTTTTGATTATAATGTTTCAAGATTTAATAAGTACAGTGCAGGTGGACATGAGGTTGTGTTAGGATTAATGCTCGGAAAATAATCGAAATGAAAAATACGCTACTACTTGTGAGTTTTGCATTAATTGCAAGCTATTCTCATGGACAATTTTGGCAAACATCTGATATTGAAAAACTTTCAGGAGCTGTTAATACTGAGGCAGAAGAGAGTATGCCAGTTTTTTCTAAAAATGAAAGCATCCTTTATTTTGTGAGAACTTTTGATAAATCTAACGTAGGAGGATTTAACGACCAGGATATTTGGTACAGTGAGAAAGATGCAAATGGAGATTACGGTGCTTGCAAACAATTAAAATCAGTCAATAATAAATTAAACAATTCAGTTGTTGGAATCAATTCTGCTGGTTCTGCGATGTATTTAATCAATGCGTATGGCGGCAAAAAAGATTTTGTAAAAGGAATTGCAGTTGCTAATGGAAGCGGTGATACTTGGAGTTCTCCGATTAAAATTGATATTCCAGGTCTTGACATAGAAGGAGATTATTACGGTTTTCATGTTGATGAAGACGAAAATGTAATGATTATTTCTTATGCGGGTCCAAATACGTTAGGAGATGAAGATTTATACATCAGTTTAAAAGATAATGGAACGTGGTCAGCTCCCCTGCATATGGGGAGTACAATCAATTCAACAGGTTTTGAAATTTCACCTTTCTTGTCCTCTACACACGATACGCTTTTCTTTTCGAGCAATGGTTTTGGTGGAGAAGGAGATGCAGATATTTTTTACGTAGTGAAACAAGGAAGTTGGAGTGATTGGTCTGCGCCGATTAACTTAGGTCCAACCATTAATTCTCCAAAATTTGACGCCTATTTTTCTCATAATGGAAGACAGGCATATTGGTCGAGCAATCGTGATGCAGAATTCAGTGATATTTACAGGTTAGAGATTCTCTATCCGCCATTGTCAATCTCTGCTACAGGTACAGACGTCACTGTTTATAAAGGAAACGACGGAGCCATTGATGCAACTATTGATGGAGGAGTTGCTCCTTATTCTTATGCTTGGAGCAATGGTTCTACAGAAGAAGACCCGAAAAATCTTGTAAAAGGAGAATACAAAGTAACGGTTACGGACTCCAGAGGACAAACAGCAATGACAACTGTTCTTATTGATGAGCCTCCGTTAGAAATCGCTCCTGTTGATGTGATCAGTTATGAGAATTTACAATTCAAATATAATTTCAAGTACAATAAAAACAAACTCTCAACTTCTAAAGGTAAGCTAAAAAAGTTCGTAAAAGAAGTAGAAATTCAATTGAAAGACGGAAGAGGTAATGTTACGATAAGAATTCATTCTTCTGCTTCTACGGTTCCAACAAAAACCTTTAGCACCAACGAAAATTTGGCGACAAAACGTGCCGAGAATATGAAGTACGATTTGATTGCTTATTTTGAAAAGAAAGGGTTTTCGGACAAAGTAAACATTGTTATCTCAACAGCAGAAGTAGCAGGACCTGCCTATGAAGAAGACGCTCGCGCACAAGATAAATACTTGCCTTTCCAGTTTGTGGAATTGGTGACTGAGTGAAATAAATAATAAGTAGTACAGGTTGGTCGCGACCAACCTGTACTACTTATTATTTTCCCCTAATCAAACTTAATTGCCTTAACAGGATTTATCCTCATTATCACAATACTCGGAATAATCAATGCTAAAACACAAACCAATAAAGTTCCTGCGTTGAGAATCAACCAATGCGAGAAGGTCAATTCAATCGGAACCTCGCTCAGATAATAAACCTCTGGATTGAGTTTAAAAACACCGAAATATTTCTGAGTAAAGCAAATTCCAAGACCAATAATATTTCCCCAAAGCATTCCACGGCTAATTAAAAACGTAGCTTGAATCAAGAATATTTTTCGAATGCTCCAATTCGTTGCGCCCATCGCTTTCATCATTCCGATGAAGTTAGAACGAATGAGAATTAAAACCAATAACGCAGACCCCATATTGATAATACCGATGAGAATCATCAGTACGAGAATAATCACTACGTTGATGTCGAGGAAGTCGAGCCAAACAAAAATTTCGCGCTGGTTGTCTTTAATACTTGTTGTCATCAGAATCTCGTCGTATTGATTCGGGATAAAATCGATGTTCTTTTTAATCCTCTTGAATGTTTGATCCAAGGTTGTCCAATCGTTGAGCATGATTTCAAAGCCGCCAACATAGTTGTGAGAACTTCCTTTTCCATTGATTGCTTCAAAGTTGATTGTCTTTTGGGAGGCTTTAATGGAGAATTTAGAACCGTCTTCATTGAGGTAAGTTCGCTCAATTTCATCAAAGTCATCGTGCTGAATATCGCAAAAACTTCTACCCAAACCATCAATCGTGATTTTTAGATAAGCCGTGTCTGCCAAGCTTGTTTCTTCATCTGTTGCGTTGATATTTACGTAATAATCCGAAGCAATCAGGCGAATTGTTGTATCACGAAATGGACAGAGCAAAAATCCAGCGTATTCTTCGTAACCTTTACCCCAATCGTAGCGAAAATTACCGTTGCCACCAGTAACATCGGCTTTGATAATGAGTTGTCCGTCGTACAATGTGTCTGCAATGTCAATAGATGTTTTGATGCCCCAATCGTTCAATTCTTGCACATGCTTTAGGTTACCGATTGCAATTTTCTTGTCAAATTCTTCCAGACCGGTAGAATAAATGCCACTGACCACAAATGCGCGTCGCACAGGTTGATTTTTCACGAAGAATGCAACGACAGTATCACCAACCTTGTAATGCAAATCATTGGAAAGTTTTTGAGAAATCAGAATAAAATTATTCTCCGCTTCTTTTTTGAAATCAGGTAGCTTCCCTTCTTTTAAATAGTTTTTGAAGAATTCCCAATTGTAATTTTCATCAACACCTTTGATAATCGCACCAAAAACATCTTGTTGAATTTCCGTTGTATCTTTTCCGTTCGGTAGTGTGTAACTTACTTCATTCTTCTCCGATTGAAAAAGAACAGGTTTATACCCGACAGGGTAAATCGATTTCACTTCGACATTTTTCTCAATAGAAGAAATAAAAGCTTGGTCACCACGAATCGCTTCACTTTCGTAAACGGTATTCTCACCGGCAGCCATCACAAAGATATGCGCTCCAAAACCACTTATTTTTTGGCGTACTTCTTGTTGGAATCCAGTCACAACGGCAATGGTTATCAAGTTGATAATCACAGCCAACGCAATACTAATTATAGAAATACGAACAATAGGTTTAGAAACTTTCTTACCTTGCACAACACTTTTAAGCGTCTTTTTCGATATGAAATATTCAAATGCCAAATTCAATTTTCGACTAAAATACATAAAGCTTTTCGGCTTGAAAAGCATTTTCATTTTTTTGATTTCAGCTTGCGCAAATGGTGCGCCGGTAAATGCCGTTGAAGGTTCACTAGCGGAGGTTCAAAAAGAGCAGGTTGAAGAGCAAGAACCCATCATTGTTGGGGCAGAAAAATTAGGCAGTTTTATTCCGCTTTTGGAAGGAGTAGGAGTGGGGATTGTTGCCAATCAATCGTCTATGGTGCAGAATCAACATTTGGTTGATGTGTTGAGTAACATGAGAATTAATGTTCGCGCTGTATTCTCGCCAGAGCATGGGTTTCGTGGCGATGCAGATGCTGGAGAGCATGTTCTCAATGGCAAAGATAAGAAGACAGGATTTCCTTTAATTTCTTTGTATGGGAAGAATAAAAAACCGACCAAAGAGCAACTAAAAGATATCAAGGTAATGATCTTCGATATACAAGATGTAGGGGTGCGTTTCTATACGTATATTTCGACTTTGCATTACGTCATGGAGGCGTGCGCGGAGAATGATATTTTATTGATTGTTCTTGACCGACCAAATCCAAACGGACATTATGTGGATGGTCCTATTATGGAAAAAGATTTTCAATCATTTGTTGGCATGCATCCAGTGCCAATTGTTCATGGAATGACGATTACAGAATATGCAAGAATGATTAACGGAGAAGGTTGGTTGAAAGACAGTTTGCAATGCAGAATGCACTTGGTTCGTTGTGAGAATTACACGCATGACACTCCGTATTCCTTGCCGGTTTCACCATCGCCCAACTTACGTTCTGATGTTTCGATACAGTTGTATCCTAGTTTGTGCTTGTTGGAGGCGACAAGTGTTACTGTCGGTCGAGGAACAGACGGTCCTTTTGAAAGATATGGTCATCCTGAATTCTCGGAAGATGCAACGAATTTTTCATTCACACCAAAAGCTGGATATGGTTCAAAGCATCCAAAATTTGAAGGAAAAAAATGCTATGGATTTAATTTAAATTCTCCAGATTATCAAAGAATGTATCAGTTAGATTTAAGTTTTTTAATGAAAGCAAATGAATTGTTAAAAGGTGATGTTTTTGTGAATCGCACGAAGTTTTTTAATCTTTTGGCAGGAAATAGTGAGTTGCTAAAGCAAATTGAAGAAGGGAAGAGTGAGGATGAGATTCGAGCCTCTTGGAAAGAAGAGTTGGAGGAATATGTTGAGATGAGAAAGAAGTATTTGTTGTATGAATAGGATTCTTTTTCCTCAGCAAATCATCAACAATCTTTTTTCACTACTTTTCTCTTTCGGTGCTCTATGAATACAAGGTAAACAATCGCTTCCGGGATAATCTGTCGCCAATCTCCATAAATTGCCTTTTCCCAAACTGATAATAGTTGCATCAGGTTTTGCTTGATAATGTAAATCAAAAAAGTATTCTGAAAGAAAAGCTTCAAAACCAACCTCATCTCCACCATAAAGTTTTTTGAGTTCTACTCGGATTTCTGGAATGAGAATTTTTTGCGTCGCTTGATAATTGGAAACAATTTCACTCGATTCTCCATAATACGTGCACAAAAAAGTATCGGTTGGTATGGGAGAACGATCTACGTGAAATGAATAAACATCAGTTGGAAAAAAAGGAAAAGCATCATCTCTTTCGTAATCTTTGATAATGTTAAGTGTTGGTGATGCTCCATGTTCTTTTAACAGTTGAAAATCAGTTAAAAGAATTTCACGAGCCAACTGACCCTGTTTGCTTAATTGCATCGCAGAAAGTTCTTCTTGAGATAATTCAACAAGATTTTCATTCAGTTCAACTTGTTCAATTATCTCAGAAAAATCTCCGATTAGTTCGCGTTTCCAACTAATAGCATTCAATTCGCCATGAAAAGGAGTGGAGATAAGTTTTTGAAAGGTTTCGACCTTCATGTTCTAACAACAATCAACTTCAAACCTTCGCATTCAACACCTTCTCTTTCATTTCTTCCATGAAATTGAGCATTCTATCTCTCACTTTCTCATCAGAAGAAGCGATAATCTTTGCTGCGAGAATACCTGCATTTTTTGCACCGTCAAGCGCAACTGTTGCAACTGGAATTCCTCCAGGCATTTGCAGAATAGATAAGATGCTATCCCAACCATCGATAGAATTTCGAGATTTTACCGGAACACCAATTACGGGTAGCGGAGTCAATGAAGCAGTCATTCCAGGAAGATGCGCCGCACCTCCAGCACCTGCAATAATTACTTTTAATCCTCTCGTGTGCGCAGATTTCGCATAGTCGAACATTAATTCGGGTGTTCTGTGCGCAGAAACAATTTTTACTTCCGTTTCAATTCCTAATTCTTTTAGAATATCAATTGCATCTTGCATCACCGGCATATCCGATGTACTGCCCATAATTATTCCGACTTCAATCATGCGTTTTTTTTGTAAAGGTAAGGAATTAATGTTTCTTTGAAGCAATGTTTTAATGTTCTAATGTGGAATGTGACTCCTGTTAGAATCATTCAATGAGTAACACCTACAATGGGCACCCCTTGAATCTTAAATCATTAGAGCATTGACTCAATGAACCTTCTTGTATCCTTCCAAATTATCCAAGCCCCAATTTTCCAGTTCTTCTTTGCTCCATAATTCTGGGAAGAAAATTCGACGTTGGTATCTTGGGTGCATGTATTTGTGCCAGTCAGAACCGCCGGTTGCTTCAACTTCCACAGGACCGCTGTCTAAATATTTTGCTGCTGCATCGTAATGGTGCATTACCCAATCAATGTTTACGGTATGGTCATAATGGCGCATCGCATTCACTAGATCAACATTTTTTCTGTATTCTTCAGGCAGTTCTTTGAATTTCGTCCAAAGGTTTACAGTGTTGTAATCCTTCATCCATTCAATTAATTCTTTTTTGTATTTCTTTTCGAAATTACGCATCAACATATTCTTACCACCATTTTTTCTATCGAGACCAGCTGCTTGCCAATACATATTGTCAAACGCATGTTCGTAAGGTGTATCTCTGTTGATTGTTTTTCTGAATCTATAATCAATTAAATTAATCAATTCTGTCGATGCGATTTCAATTTTTCGGTATTGTGCCGACTGGAAACCACTTGCAGGCGTTAACGTATCGCGGAATTTCATGTATTGCTCCAATTCCATTCCTTCTCCCATAATGTCAAAAGAATTAGAAAGCATGTCAAAATAACGACTGACTCTCATTAGGTGCATCACAAATTTTTCAGGTTTAATATTCTCTGTGAAAGAAATTTGCTGCATCTCCCAAAGAATCATTTTAAACAACAATTCATTGATTTGATGATACATAATAAAGACCATCTCATCTGGCAATTGCGTACGTTGCGTTTGTAATCCTAATAATGCATCCACCTGAGCAAAATCCCAATAGGTCATTGGTTCAGCGTGTAGCAATCCAGAAAGGTGTACGTTAGGGTCTTGCCCCATTGCTTCATATTTTTTATCAATTGCGTCTAAAAGTTCTTCTCTTGTCATCGTTGAAAATTTTGAATTTCAAAGGTAAGGATTTCTAGTTAGGAGAATATGACATTGATCATTATTCAGAGTATTGGGGTTTTCTTATGTCTAAAATCGAATGCTTCAAAACTCCAGATCACAGCCCTAGTACTTCTTTTAATTCTCCATAAGAAGTTCGGCTAATTGGAATTTTCGCCCCATTCGTCAAGGTTGCCCGATACGTATTCTTTTCGTAAGATTCTATTTTAGTCAGTTGATTAATATTGATGATATACGATCGATGAATGCGAATGAAATCTTTTGAATCCAATGATTTCTCATAGTAGGACATCGTTTTTTTCTTCAAATGATACTTTTCTTTGGTGTGTACCTTTACATAATCATCGTATGCTTCCAAATAATAAACTTCACTTGTTGGAATGATTTTAATGATTCCTTTCTCTTTGACAACAATTCGAAGATGTTCATCCGGTTGCTTGCTCGTCACGTTTTTAATTGCTTCCTTTTTACTTTCTGATGAGGCTGATTTTTCCCACTTTAGTATTGCTTTGTCGAAACGTTCTTGAGTAAAGGGTTTTAGTAAATAATCGATTGCAGAATTGTCAAATGCTTTGATGGCGTACTCATCGAATGCGGTTGTAAAAATGACAGATGGATTTTCATCAATGAGTTCTAGCATTTCAAAACCATTGATTTTTGGCATTTGAATGTCTAAGAAAATTAGATCTGGTTGGTGTTCTTCAATGGCTTTTACTCCCTCAAACCCGTTATTACATTCTGCAACGATTTCAATGTTCTCTTTTTTTGAAAGAAAAGCCTTAACAATTGATCTTGCCAAAGGTTCATCGTCTATAATGATGATTTTAGATTTCATTTTGAGGGATTTTAAGCGTAGTTGTGAAAATACCGTTTTTCTCGTTGGTAAGCAACAGGTTGTATTGATTAAAAAGGATGAGCATTTTCTTTCTGATGGAACTTAATCCATAACCTGTTCCTTTGCTAGAAAGTTGTGTGGTTGCGTCATGTGGATTAGAAATAGAGATAATGAGGTAGTTTTTTTGATGCTCCGCAAGGATGTCGATATTCACATTCTCCGTGTGTCCATACAACCCATATTTAATAGCGTTTTCTATAATAGGCTGCAGAATGAGTGATGGAACTTGCAAAGATTCACATTTTTTGGGAATGGAAAAGTTAACGGTTAAACGTTCACCAAAACGTACTTTTTCGATATCTGTATAGAGTTGAATGTGATTAATTTCTTGAGAAAGCGAAACCAATTCTGATTGATCTTCTTTAACCGCCCCCCGCATAAAATCTGAGAGTAAATGAATCATTCTACGTGCCTCTTCAGAATTTTGGAGTGTTAATGCGTTGATAGAATTGAGGCTATTGAATAAGAAATGAGGTTTAAATTGTTGTTGCAAACTATTCAATTGAATTTTCCCTGCTTCTCGTTCTTTCTCAATGACAAAATTCTGAAATCGAAGCTCTTGTACTTTCTGTTGATCTATCCAGAAAATAAATAGGAAAATAAATAAGAGAAGAAAAATGATGAAAGTTTTCAGCAAGAGAATTATCCAGAAATGTACTTCGTAAGAGTCTAGTGAACTGACAAAATTACCAACAACAAGGTAATTGAAAAAACTGGTTAGTAGAACAAAAAATAATACCGTTCCGATGTTTTGAGAGTTGAGGACTAATTTTGAGTGATGATTTCTTTGGATGGTAAATAGTAAACCAGCAAACAAAGTCGTAAAGCCAAAAAACGAAAGAGCATCGGCAATACTAAATGATTTAGAAAAAGAAAAATGGGTCAAAATGACAAAGTCTAAAATAGCAAAACACGCAATGAGAATGATTGCTTGAATCATCCTCATTGCAGAGACATTAGTTGGGTAAATTTGTTCTTTCATTAGAAATAATTAACGATTTCGATTCCTCCAAAGATGCAATTTCCGGTGAGCGTGATTATTTTATTTGGGTCGATGTTCTCGTCGTTTAGCATTGGACGTTTATCTTCAACTCCACCAAATATTGCCGTTGTTTCTATAATCACATCCCAAGTTGGTGGAATATATAGTTTCATTCCTCCAAAAACGACATCGGTATTCACAGTGATAGGGCCTTGAATATCTGCTTTGATAAGGTTCAATTGAATTCCTCCAAAAACACTTGAAAACTGACCACCTTTAAAGTCTTTGCTGACAATGTTTTTTTTTACGTTACCAAATAAGGCAGTTGCCTCCATGTATTCTCCATCCTCGACTACAGATCCGTCATCAAAAGGGAATCGTTTGGGCTTTTTTTTTCCAAAAACATTCATTGATTTTCCGACCATCAGAACTCCAAAGAGAATGACAAAAGCAGGAAGTAATAAACTTGCGTCAATAAGATCTTTGTAATGGTCATTAATAATGAACACGGTTCCAATTGTGATGAGCACCCATCCACCAAAGTTTTGGAATTTATGTTTGTAAAGAGTTACTGCACCAATTGCTATTAGAATCATTTTCCATGAATAAATCCAGTTGGGAATATTCGCTCCTAATCTATCCATTAAGAATAATACACCAAATGCGATGATGAGTACTCCTGCAAATAATTTTGATTTCTGATGGCGAGCCATTCGTTCTTTTCTTGTCTCTCTTTTTTCTTGCTGTTCCATGATATTTGTGTTTTGTTTCTTCAAATGTAGGTAGTCAATGTCGATACTGAAAGGACAAATAGGTGAGTTGTGGCTATTTTTCGGTGAATGGTAGATTAATAGAAAAAGGTCGCTCAATGAACGACCTTTTCTATAATAAACTTACTTGTTTCTAAAGTGTTCCCCTTAAGGCTTGTTCTCTTTCAATGGATTCAAACAAAGCTTTAAAATTACCTGCGCCAAAACCTTTCGCACCCATTCTTTGAATAATTTCAAAGAAGAAAGTAGGTCTGTCTTGAATTGGCTTTGTAAATATTTGTAAAAGATACCCCTCTTCATCTGCATCAACCAAAATGGATAGTTTTTGCAATTCTTTGATGTCTTCACTCATCATATCCATGTGAGAACCTAATCTTTCAGGAATTTCATCGTAATAAGCTTGTGGAGGAGGTGGCAAGAATTCTACCCCTTTCTCTTTCAAGTAAGAAATGGTAGAAATGATGTCGTCTGTTGCCATTGCAATGTGTTGAACACCTTCTCCTTCATAGAAGTCAAGGTATTCTTCAATTTGTGATTTCTTTGCTGCTTTTGCTGGTTCGTTGATTGGGAATTTAATTCGCCCATTTCCATTACTCATCACTTTACTCATCAATGCAGAATATTCCGTATGAATTTGCTTATCATCGAAAGAAAGGAAGTTGACAAAGCCCATTACTTCTTCGTACCATTTAACCATTACATCCATTCTTCCCCAATCTACATTTCCCACCATGTGATCGATGTATTTTAACCCAGATGGTTTTGGATTGTAATCAGACTCCCACTTTTGGAATCCAGGGAGAAAAGGTCCGTTGTAATTCTTTCGTTCAATGAACATGTGTACAGTTTCACCATATGTATAAATTCCAGCTTTTACAACCTCACCATATTCGTCTTTTTCTACAGTAGGCTCTAAGAAAGACCTCGCACCTCTTTTAGTTGTTTCTTCGTATGATTTTTTTGCATCATCTACCCAAAGCGCAACAATTTTAACACCGTCACCATGTTTTGTAACGTGCTTATTAATTGGCGACTCACTATTTAGTGCAGAAGTCAGCACGATTCTAATTTTGTCTTGCTTTAAAACATAACTAACCGTGTCTTTCGATCCTGTTTCTAGCCCTTTGTATGCACATGATTGAAAACCGAAAGCTGTTTTGTAATAATGCGCCGATTGTTTTGCATTTCCTACATAAAACTCAACGTAATCTGTTCCCAGAAGCGGTAAGAAATCTTGTGCTCCTTCAAATATTTTTTCCAGTCCGTAATTTACGGATTCTACTTTTTTACTCATTTTTTTATCTTTAAGAGAATCAACTTAATGATTCCATGATTTATAATAGTCATCCACTTGAAGTTTTAAAGCTTCTTCGGTAATCATCATTGGTTTGAAAGGGTCAATCATAACTGCGAGTTCTCCCGTTTCTTTTTTACCGATGCTTTTTTCGATTGCACCAGGATGTGGTCCATGAGGAATTCCTCCAGGATGCAAAGTGATTTGTCCTTTCTCAATGTTATTTCTACTCATGAAATCACCGTCTACGTAGTAAAGTAATTCTTCAGAATCAATATTGCTATGGTGATAAGGAGCCGGAATTGCATCTGGATGATAGTCATACAACCTTGGCACAAAAGAACAAACTACAAAGCCAGCCGCTTCCCAAGTTTGGTGAATTGGAGGAGGTTGATGAATTCTTCCTGTAATTGGTTCAAAATCATGTATTGAGAAAGCATAAGGATAGTGAAAGCCATCCCATCCAACAACATCAAAAGGATGATTTGCATGTGTATATTCCCAAAGCATTCCTTGTTTTTTAGATATAATCTTAAATTCTCCTTGCTTATCGATAGCTTTTAAGCCTGTTGGCAGTCTAAAATCTCTTTCGCAAAATGGAGAATGCTCTAATAATTGCCCAAAATTATTTCTATAACGTTTCGGTGTAACAATCGGACTGAATGATTCTACAAACAGAATTCTGTTTTCTTCGGTGTCAAAATCGATTTGATAAGTTGTCCCTCTCGGGATGATGAGGTAGTCACCGTATTTGAAATCGATGTTTCCGTACATTGTTCTCAACTTTCCAGAGCCAACATGAATGAATAACATTTCGTCAGCGTCACTATTTCTGTAGAAATAATCTTTTGAAAATGATTTTGGCGCTGCTAAACCAATATGCAAATCGTTATTTGCAAACAAAACTTTTCTGCTTTCAATATAGTCATCTTCAGGTTGTAAAGAAAAGCCTTTAAAGCTTAACGCTTTCATGTTTTTCTCAACGGCAATTTTTGGTGAGATGTCTCGAAGCTGTTTAATTTCTGTGACAACTGTTGGTGGATGAATGTGATAAATCAAGGATGACATTCCAACGAAACCAGCAGTTCCAAATAATTCTTCTTGATATAAACTACCATCTTCTTTTCGAAATGTAGTATGTCTTTTCGGTGGAATTTTACCGAGTGTATGATATCTTGGCATTCTATTTTTTTTAATGATTAAATTTAACGATAACTCTTACTGAAAGAATATCATTCAGGATTTCTTTTAATCAAGAAATTCAAATAATCTTTTAATCCTGTCCACATATTGAAAGTAAAGATATAGAATAATGACAAAAGTACGACTAGATTTTTGGTTAAAAAATGACAGTTCTCAGCTTTTACTTTTTAAAATTGGAATTCTATCAAATAATCATTCTCTTTGCATCAGAACAAATAGATTATGGAAAAGATACTCATCATTGGTGCTGGCGGGCAAATTGGAACAGAATTGGTTCTTGCTTTGAGAAAGCTAAAAGGAAAGAATAATGTTATCGCAGCAGATATTAAGGATGAATGCCCAGACATTTTATCAGATGGAGTGTACGTTCAAATGGATGTTTTGAACAAAGAATTTGTTCGTTCTTTTATCATAGATAATAAAATAACAGAAGTTTATTTGTTGGCGGCTTTGTTGAGTGCAACTGCTGAGAAGAATCCTGCTTTCGCATGGAGGTTAAACATGGAAGGTTTGTTTACAATTCTTGACTTAGCCAAAGAAAAGTATCTTAAAAAGGTGTTTTGGCCGAGTTCTATTGCTGTATTTGGTCCTTCAACACCTGTGGATAGTACACCACAAGTTACAGTGATGGAGCCTTCTACAGTTTATGGAATTTCTAAATTAGCTGGAGAAAGATGGTGTGAGTATTATGCAAAGAAATACAATGTTGATGTGAGAAGCATTCGTTACCCAGGATTGATTTCATACACAAGTTTACCAGGAGGAGGAACAACAGATTATGCCGTAGATATTTTCTATCAAGCAAAATTAGGCAATAAGTTTTCTTGCTTTCTAAAAGAAGGCGCTAAACTTCCGATGATGTACATGGAGGATGCTATTCGAGCAACGATAGAATTAATGAGTTCAGATGAGAAAAATATAAAAATCCGTTCTTCATACAATTTAGCAGGATCTAGTTTTTCTCCAAAAGAATTAGCATTAGAAATACAAAAAATAATTCCAGATTTTGCAATTGAATACAAACCAGATTTTAGACAAGAAATTGCTGATACATGGCCCAATTCAATTGACGATTCATCAGCAAGGGAAGATTGGGGCTGGAAAGAAAGGTTTAGCACTTCGGACATTGTAAAAACAATGCTTTCTAATGTGAATACGGGATTGTTGATTAATTAATGGTGTTGATTGTTAGCTCGTCATATGATAATTATGCGCGCATAGCTTTAGTCGAAGAAAAATCTTTGTTTGCCGAAAAAGTGCTTTTTTATTTTGTTAGGCAACCTTCTCTTAGTATCTTCGTTTAAGAATTGTTACACATTTCCATGTTAAACAACTATAAAAAGGTATGATTTTAAGAAAAATTATTTTGTTATTGGTAGTCGGGTTTTTTGCGACTTCATTGGCATTTGCTTCTGATGATCAAGGCGGAGGAGAAAAGAATAAAGTTGACGATCAAGGACGTAAACAAGGTATGTGGATATATCTTGGAAAAGATCGTCCATCTGCAGGTTACCCAGAAGAAGGAAAGATTGAAGAAGGCGGTTATAAAAATGACCGTAAAGAAGGAGAATGGATTAAATATCACAGAGACGGTGTAACAAGAAAACTTTTAGGAACCTATAAAAACAATAGACCAAATGGTCCTTTCATTAAGTATCATCCAAATGGAGTGATTAAAGAAAAAGGCACTTGGGGAAGAGGTAAATACGAAGATAGTTTACAAAGATACTATGAGAATGGTGTTTTAGAATATTCAGCTGAATTTAATGAAACAGGAAAAGAGAATGGAAAAGTTCAATACTTTTATCCAAATGGGCAAGTAGAATTTGAATACAGTTCTGTAGATGGTGTTTATATAGGAAAGGCAACAAGGTATTACGAGAACGGAGATGTTAAGGAAAAAATCACGTACAGTGAAGATGGTTCTGTTCTAATGTCGGAAGTAAAAGAATTGGTGAATCCTCCAGTGATTGTAAACGATCCAGGTCGTTCAGCTGAAAAAGCACCAAAAATAAATGTTATAAGAACGAAAGGAGCTACATTTAAGAAGAACGGTTATAATAAAGTTTTTAATGCGGATGATGAAATCTGGCAGGATGGAAACTTTAGAAATGGTGATCTTTGGGATGGAAAAGTTTATGAGTACGATTCAGATGGAATCCTACTAAAAGTAAAAGTGTTTAAGAGTGGAGTTTATCATTCTGACGGACAACTTTAATAGAAAAACGGTATAGTAAGAAAAGGCTCAGATTGAGCCTTTTTTTTATGCAATAACTTGCTATATTTGTTAAAACGATCATCCTATGAACAAAATGAAAGGGAGAAACAACCTAGTTATTCCTGACTTTAATCAATCGCCTTGTATTGACAAGGTAGGTGTAGAAGAAAGGGTTGCAAGATTTCAAACACGTAGTATTAAAACTGAGGCAAAAATGCAAGGACTTAAAATGGCCTTGAACATGATTGACTTAACTACTTTAGAAGGTAAGGATACACCAGGTAAGGTGAAGCAAATGTGTTATAAAGCACAACATCTTCATGATGTGCATCCAGGATTACCAACTGTAGCAGCTGTTTGTGTTTATCCTTCAATGGTGGGGGTAGCTGCAAAAGCAGTTTCCGGCTCAGGAGTGAAGGTTGCTTCTGTTTCAACGGCATTTCCTAGTGGGCAAGCTCCATTAGCTGTGAAGTTAGCAGACACGAAATTCGCAGTTGCCGAAGGTGCTGATGAAATCGACATGGTTATTTCTAGAGGGAAATTTCTTTCTGGAGAATATAATTTCGTATTCGATGAAATTGCTGCGATTAAAGAGGTATGTGGCGAAGCAAGGTTGAAAGTGATTTTAGAAACGGGAGAATTAGTTACCTTAGACAATGTGCGTAGAGCAAGTGATATTGCAATGTATGCCGGTGCAGATTTTATCAAGACCTCAACAGGAAAGATTTCTCCTGCAGCAACAATGCAAGTTACCTACACAATGCTTGAAGCTATTCGTGATTTTAAATTAAAAACAGGGATTAAAATAGGAATGAAACCAGCTGGTGGTATTTCAAACTCTAAATTGGCATTGCACAACCTTGTGATGGTCAAAGAAACATTGGGAGAAGAATGGTTGACAAATGAATGGTTCCGTTTTGGAGCAAGTAGTTTGGCGAATGATGTACTTATGCAAATAATGAAAGCTGAAACGGGAGTTTATCAATCGGCAGATTATTTTTCAAAAGATTAAAGGATGGCAAAGAAACAAACGAAGAAAGAAGGAGTTGTTACATGGGATTATTCTCCAGCACCTGAAAGCACAGGGCATATCAATTTGAAAAAACAATATGATCATTACATTGATGGAAAATGGGTAAAACCATCTTCTGGAAAGTATTTTGATACAATTAACCCAGCGAATAAAGAGAAATTAGCTGAAGTAGCCTATGGAAATGATAAAGACATTGACAAAGCGGTAAAAGCAGCAAGAAAAGCATATAAGAATGTGTGGTCTAAGATGGCACCTTCTGAAAGAGCAAAATATATTTATCGCATCGCTCGATTGATGCAAGAAAGAGCAAGAGAATTTGCTGTTATTGAAACATTAGATGCAGGAAAGGTTATTAGAGAATCGAGAGATGTGGATGTGCCGTTGGCTTGCAATCACTTTTTCTATTATGCAGGTTGGGCTGATAAATTAGAGTATGCTTTTCCGAATAGAAAGGTTGAGTCTTTAGGTGTTGCAGGACAAATTACTCCTTGGAACTTCCCATTACTGATGGCAGCATGGAAAATTGCTCCAGCTTTAGCAACGGGTAATACGGTTGTGTTAAAACCTGCTGAGACAACTCCATTGACAGCTTTGAAACTGGCAGAAGTAATTCACGATGCTGGATTACCTCCTGGGGTGGTAAACATTGTGACCGGTTATGGTGATACAGGTGCAGCTTTGGTAAATCACGATGATGTAGATAAAATTGCATTTACCGGCTCAACGGGAGTTGGTAAGATTATTCAAAAAGCAATCGCTGGAACCAATAAGAAAGCAACTTTAGAATTAGGCGGAAAATCTGCTAATATCATTCTAGATGACGCGCCATTAGACCAGGCGGTTGAAGGAATAGTAAATGGTATTTTCTTTAATCAAGGTCATGTTTGTTGTGCAGGTTCTCGTTTGTTTATTCAAGAATCAGTTGCAGAAACAGTTATTGAGAAATTGAAACATCGCTTAAATTCATTAATCATTGGTGACCCAATGGATAAGAATACTGATATCGGAGCGATAAATTCTAAAGCGCAACTTGCAACTATCGATAAATACATTAAAATTGGTCTCGATGAAGGAGCGACGATGTATCAGCCAGATTGTAAAATACCTAAAGGAGGATATTTCTTTCCACCAACATTGTTTATGGATGTAGCACAGTCAAGTACTATCGTTCAAGAAGAAATTTTTGGACCTGTACTTACTATTCAAACTTTTAGAACGGTGGATGAGGTTATCCAGAAAGCAAATAATTCTCCTTATGGTTTGGCAGCAGGTATTTGGACAGACAAAGGTTCTCGTATCTTCAATTTGACAACTAAGTTAAATGCTGGAGTTATCTGGGCAAATACGTATAATAAATTTGATCCTACTTCGCCTTTTGGAGGTTATAAAGAAAGTGGGTTCGGTCGTGAAGGTGGACTTCATGGTTTAAGTGCTTATGTTAAATTGAAATAATCATGGAAAGATTGGAAGTTTTAAAAACATACAAGATATATATCGGAGGTAAATTCCCTAGAACAGAATCAGGGCGTTTTTATTCTCCGGAGAATGCAAAAGGGCAAAAACTAGGTAATATCTGTTTGTCATCTAGAAAAGATGTGCGGAATTCGGTTGTTGCTGCTAGAAAAGCATTTGGAGGATGGGCAGAAAGACCTGCTTTTAATAGAGGGCAAGTTCTGTATAGAATCGCTGAAATGTTAGAAGGTAGAAAGTCGCAGTTCGTGGAAGAGTTACAATTCCAAGGTGCTTCAAAAGCAATGGCTGAGAAAGAAGTAAATCTATCTATTGATCGATTGATTTATTATGCGGGTTGGTGCGATAAATACACGCAAGTGTTAGGGTCGATTAACCCAGTTGCCTCTTCTCATTTTAACTTTTCGGTACATGTACCACAAGGAGTAGTTGGAGTAATTGCAGAACAAACAACTTCACTTATCGGGTTAGTTTCGGTGGTAGCGCCAATTATTGCTGGAGGAAACACGTGTGTTGTTCTTTCTGCTGAGGAGTTGCCATTGTGTGCCGTTACTTTTGCTGAGGTGTTAAACTCTTCTGACGTACCAGGTGGTGTTGTAAACATATTGACGGGTAAACCTTCAGAAATGATAAAACCCTTAACAACACACATGGATGTAAACGGAGTTGTTTATGCAGGAACTGATAAAGCAATTATTTTAGAATTGAGAGAAAGCGCTGCATTGAACTTGAAGAGAATCAATCATTACGATGATAATTGGATGGATGCAGAGTCTCAAAACTTATACATGATTTCTGACTGTCAAGAAGTAAAAACAACGTGGCATCCAATAGAGAATATTGGTGGTGCGACGAGTTCTTACTAAAGGATGAATTGTAATAATAATAATAATAA
>DQTF01000033.1 GCA_015662935.1 Crocinitomicaceae bacterium
CAAACTTAAAGCAAAAGCGTCTCCCGAAGACATTGCCAAGTTGTTGAAATAATAATTGGAGAGGTTCACACCTCTCCCTTTTGTTCCTATATGCCTCAGATGGTTAGAGCAGGGCTCTCTAAAAGCCTGTGTCCTCGGTTCGAATCCGAGTAGGAGCACTTTGTTTTGGAACAAACAATGAAGTTAAACGAATTGTTGCAAAGCTGAAAAGCGATAGCTTGTAACTTTTTAAATCACAATCGCTATATACACATGAAGAAATATAATTTACACCCAGAGTTCAAAACAGAAACCAAAGGATTTTGTAACATTGTCACAAAGATTGACAATGATTATTTACAAGCTTGGGCAGATGCAGGAGCATATGTTATGTCTCAAAATGAAGATTGGTAAATAATGACTGATGCGGGTCAACTTTGGCTGAAGATTAAAGAAGATAAAATTCACCTTGAGTGTATTGCTGTTAACCCAGACGAAAGAAGAAAAGGAAATGGAAGAAAGCTAATGGGGTATTTAACAGAATTAGCAGATGAAACAAATACTATTGTCTCCCTTGAAGTGTCAACAGTTGGAAGCAAGGGCATGATGATGCCACACCCAGTAGTTGAACTCGGCTCTTCAAAAAAGAATAAGATTCCTGTTAGAAGTCTCCCTAAATGGTATGGGAAATTCGGTTTCAAAAAGACAGAAGGATATACAGAGAAAAAACGTACAATGTTGTACACACCAAAAACTAAATAGAGATTAATTATAAATTTATAAAAAGAGTCTGCTTTGCATTGTCAAAGACTCCCCCAGACTCTTTTTCATTAAAAGTTCTTTGACGTATTGTTTCTAAAAATAGAAAACAGAGTTAGCTTGGTTATTTGTTTTTACTTTCTTATATTTATTAATATGAAAGATATATTGATAAAGTTTAAGAAAGTTCATGGTGATGATTATAATTATTCACACATGAATTATAAAGATAGATTAACCAAGATAACTATAGGATGTAAAGTTCATGGTGATTTTATGCAAACTCCAGCAGCTCATTTAAGCGGACAAGGCTGTCCAGAATGCGGCAAACTTAAAAGGAGAATAAATAAAAGAATTTCTTTTGAAGAATTTGAACTAAGAGCCAAAAATAAGCATGGAGATAAATTTTCTTATGACAAAAAAAGTTATATTGATATTGAATCTCCATTTAAAATTAAGTGCCCTGAGCATGGCAAGTTTTTGCAATCACCAAAAGTTCACATTAAAGGTCATGGTTGTCCAGATTGTGGAAATAAATCTACATCAACAAAACTCTCCCTTACTCATCAAGAGTTTTTAAAAAGAGCAGTTGGTGTTCATGGTAATAAATATTTATATGATAACTCTAAGTATATTAATAATAGGTCTTCAGTGATAATAACCTGCAGAAAGCATGGGGTATTTAACCAAAAACCAAATTATCATTTACTTGGTAATGGATGTCCAAAATGCGGAGGTACAAATAAATTATCTACTGTTGAATTCATTCAAAAAAGTAATTTTATTCATGATTTTAAATACGATTATTCTAAATCAAAATACATTAACAGCAAAGAGAAAATTAAAATAACCTGTTCAAAGCATGGAGATTTTATGCAATCCCCTTCTCATCATATGAGAGGTTCAGGTTGCCCAGTGTGTAATGAGTCTAAAGGAGAAAAGTTAATTTCTAAAATTCTTAAAGAAAAAAGTGTTAACTTTGTAAGACAGAAGAGGTTTAAAGATTGTAAAAATAAAGCAGTTCTCCCTTTTGATTTTTATCTGCCATAATTAAATGTATTGATTGAGTTTGATGGAGCTCAGCATTTTTATACTTGGAGATTAAAAGATACAGAGGCTGCAAAATTAAAACTTAAGAAGGTTCAAGAAAATGATTCTATTAAAACCAAGTTTTGTAAAGAAAATGAAATTATATTATTAAGAATTCGTTTTGATGGAAATGTTAAAGATAAATTAAATAAATTATTAAATGAAACCAAATAAAAACATAATTAAGCAAATTGAAAATAATAATTTTAATTTAAGTTTTCACCCAGTGTTTAATCTTAACCCTTCAAGGCTTATGGGTATAGGATTTAAAAAATCTCTTGAGTTAGTTAAAAGAAGAGTTGGAGATTATAATCTCTCCCCAAGTTATTTATTTAATTTATATCAAACATATAAATTTAAAATACAAATAATTGAAGATAATATTAAATCAGAACTTGAACAAATAGCAGAGGATACAATTAGAGAAATGTATGATGTACCTGAAGAGATAAATATTAAACCAAAGATTGTAAATCAAGATGATATTGAATATGATTTTGAGAATCAAAATGAGAAAATAGAAGTCTCCCCAGAGAGAATGATATTAATAAAAGAAGAAGCAAACAAAAGAATAATATTAAATTCTATTGTTCATGGCTCATCTGTTATGATTTGGTCCAGTGCATATTATATTGCAAAAGAAAAACTTGATGAGTTAAATAATAAATTAATTGAGTTATATGATATTTACTCTGCAGTTGTTGGCCACCTACTTTGGCTGAAAGAGCCAAGTCAAAATTTGTCAACTGCAGAAAAACAAGGTGTTTGTGAAATTGATTTTGAAGAAGGATTAAGTTGTGAAGGTATAAATTTCCCAACACTTTTACTGGAAACAAATAAAGTGGTATTAGATTATTTAATTTGTAAAGGTATACCATCCGACTTTAACGAAGAAGAATTAAAATTATACTATTCTATTGCAGATGATTATAATTTTGAAGTTTGGAATAGCACGCTCTCCCCAGTGTTATATTTAGATTTTTTAGAAACAATAGAAATAGAATCAAATAAATTACCTGAAGTAATTTCAAAATTATCTCAGTTGAATTATGAAGAATTAAAAAATCTGTTCATATCTATCCAGCAAGATTCAAAAGAATTGGGAAAAATGAAACTTAATCAATTTAAAATCGTATAATAAGGATAGAGATGAAACAGATGACTGAACCGCAGGTGTTACCTGCCCCAATTACAAAACCAAAGCCTAAGAGAGAATCTCCGAAGCCAAAACCAAGAGAGAACGACCCATGGACGGTGCCTGCACCGAAAGTGAATCCAACTCCAAAAGCATTTAACAGTCATGAAAAAGAGAGATTTCAATAAGAAAAAAATGGTAGTTAGTCGAGGAGAGTATGATATGCTTCGAGATATGATGACTGATGAGGCATTCTTCTGTACGTTCACAGTGTGTAACAAATTGGTTACAACAATGTTAGCTGAGGAAGCAATGGCTCATGTAGCATTTACAGATATTTTACCAGTAAACAATAAAACAAAGTTAAACTAATGAGAAATAAAAGAACATATGATGAAGTAATAGTAATTGATAAGCCGTCTATTAAGTCGGGTATTAAGACGCTTGACGCTTTTCTTTCTAACAACGGAGGATTCGAATTGGGCAACCTAATTCTTATGACAGGAACTTCTGGGGCAGGTAAGACTACTTTATGCAAGTTACTTCAAAGGGAAATTAAGGAACCAACAAACTTCCACGCACTTGAGAGTTTAGCCTCTTCAGTTAAAAGACAGACAAGTCGAATTAAGATTGACCATGGAATGGCTTATATTACTGATGAAGAAGACTATGAGGATTTTGATGAATTCATGAAATTCCTTTATGAGGATAAGCCTTTATTTGTTATGGTTGATTCATTGCAACATGCTGTAAAGCAATTGAAAAAGAAAGGTATGGGAGATACGGATGCACACCACCATGTACTTGATTCTTTATACAAGTGGAAAGATGAAACTCAAGGTATTGTGATTCTTATTTGTCAGTTGAACAAAGATGGGTCTTTCTCTGGTCCTTCTGGAATGTTGTTTGATGCAGATGCAAGAATTCACTTGGAGTTCAACCCGAAGACTGGTGAGAGAACAATGGAGACGTTCAAAAATAGAATGGGTCAATTGGATTCTATTTTCTACGAGTTCACTTCTTGTGATGAGGTGATGAAGTTTTATACTACAGAAGAATGGGAAGTGTTGAAGTTGAATGTAACTTTGCCTGAAATGATTATGAACACCGTATTTCAGTTTGCTCAAGCTTACAAGAACCAAGACAACTACCCTGTGTTCAAGAAAGAGTTTAATAAAGGGATTAAATTGATTTACAAAAAACTCGAAGACGACTTAGAGATTTGTGTGGAAGTTGCCAGATTGATGAGCGAGATGAAGAATAAATATTTTTAATAAACTCAAAGTTGTAACTTTTTAAATACCTTTCGCTATACACTTATACAATACGAACCAATAAAGAAGATATATGAAAACAGCAATTAAAAAAGATTCAGAACAAGCAGTTAAAGACAAAGTTAATGTTGCAGTTCTACAAGACGTAAACGCTACAGCGAGAGCAAAAGATGAAGCGTTCGGAAAGTTGTACACAAGACACAACCAACAAGTTCGTATTCACTTCCTCAAAAGAATGAGAGATTCTGATGTTGCAGAAGATTTACTTATGATTACCTTTCAAAAGGTACACGAGAATATTGCGTCATACAACTCAAAAGCAGCAGCTTTCTCTACATGGTTGTATAAGATTGCAAATAACACTTTGATTGACCACTCAAGAAAAGCTAAGTTTGAAGTTCTTTCATTGGATGCACTTCAAGGTAAAACTTTTAAAGATAATGATGGAATGGAGTTCCAAATTGATTCGGGGGGTGCAAACCCACAAGAGTTAATTGTCCAGTCAGAAATAAAGAAACAAATTAATGATGCGGTTTACTCGATTAAGTCAGTAGCAATTCGTGAACTTATGATTTGTAGATATATTGATGATTTGTCTTATAAAGAAATTGCTGATAAATTAGGAATAAAGTCGAACTCTACACTTAGAACGTCAGTTCTAAGAGGAAAAAATATTCTTAGAGAAAAGTTAACAAACCTTAAGGCGCACACGCTTTAAGATATAAGTCAAATATAATTCGAAGCCCTGTGGTATTTTACTACTGGGCTTTTTTGCGTCTTGCAAACGAGTTGTTGCAAAGCTGAAAAGCGATAGCTTGTAACTTTTTAAATCACAGTCGCTATATAAGTAGAAGCCCGACAGTGAAACAGAAGTCGCCAGGATAATCCACCCCTACCTGCAACTTTTTGAGAATTCTAAATTTATAATTTCTCAAATTTAAAGCCCATTAAAAGTATATCGCCTAAATTTTATTGTTTTAGGTAAAACATTTTAAAATGTCTTACGTATAAGATAATTAAAAAAGATATAGATTTATATTTTGTAACTTTTTAAATCACAATCGCTATACTACCATAACCAATAAAAAACAATTGTTATGAAAAAAGGAAAAAACGCATTCAACTGGGACATTAAGCAAACAGCAATTCTTGACATACACGGGAACCCAATAAAAGGGTACAAGCAAATTACTCGTGATGATGATAATTCAAGTATTGCTGTAATGAAAGAAAGTTATACACCAATGACTACTCAACAGTTTTCTGACACTGCAAATGAAGTAGCAAACAGCATTGGAGGTACTGGGCTTGAGTTTAAAGATTGGAACGATAACTCTGTTAACGGGCAAATGGGAACTAACAAACCTGTGGTTACTTGTCAAATGAAAATTAGCGAGCCATTAGAAATTGCAGGTTCAAAGATTGAAGGTAAATTAACAATAGGCGTTGGATTTGATGGAGGGCGTAGTTTCTTCATTGGTCACACAAATACTTACTTGAGATGTACGAACGAATTCTCTTCTATTGTGAAGGACTTCAAAAGCCGTCTTACTGTTAACAATATGGTAAGGGTTGAAGACATTATTAAAAATATTCAGACTTATAAGGATTACGAGAAAAGTTTGTATGAGAACTTTGAGAGATTCCAAAACGTTAAGGTTGACGAAAAGATTGTACAGGAATGTCTTGCACGTCTTGTTGGCTTAACTGTTGAAGAAAGAGCAATGAGTATTAAGGAGAGAAATAATGAATTGTCAACTCAAAAGTTGAACAAGATGGATGAGATTCTTGCGAGCATTCGCCCAGAGATGTCAGAACTTGGAAACAACGCTTGGGGGATTTTTAATGGGGTCACACATTATTCTACGCATATTATGAAGAGTAGAGGTTCAAATGAGTTAAGTACAATGTTCGGAGCTAAAGCAAAAATTAATAAAATTGCTTATGATTTCTGTTTAGAATTATTATAAATTTTTCTATATTTATAAAAAGAGGGACACAAGGTTGCAACCTTTTCTCCGAAACCTATTTCAGTAGGAGATTACCTCTTTTTATAAATCTAATAGGAGATTAATTATACCAAGAAAAAGTTTGACAAAATCAGAATTTGTCGCAAGAGCCTCAGCAGTACATGATAACAAATATGACTATTCACTCGTTGTATATAAAAACAACAAAACGAAAGTTAAAATCATTTGTCCAGTTCATGGAGAGTTCGAACAACCGCCAACAAATCACTTAAGAAACAAAGGATGTAAAGAGTGTGTTTACGATAGTTTACGATAGTTTAAAATCTAATACACAAGAATTCATTAAAGAATCAAAAGAGATTCATGGTGACACTTATATTTATTCAGCAACAACTTATTCTGGATGTTATTCGAAAGTTGTTATAACGTGTTATAAGCATGGCAATTTCGAACAAGTTCCATATTCTCACAAGCAAGGTAGAGGATGTCCAGTGTGTTCTGAATCAAAGGGTGAAAGAGAAATTAGGATGTTTTTAGAAAAACAAAGTATTGAATATATATCTCAACAAACTTTTGATGACTGTAAAAATGTATTTGCTCTTCCTTTTGATTTTTATCTACCAAAGTATAATATGTGTATTGAGTATGATGGAGAACAACATTATAGACCGATGGGATTTGCTAGAGGAAAAAAAGGTTTTGAAAGAACTAAGAGAAATGACCAGATAAAGAATGGATATTGTGACGAACAAGGTATTCAACTTTTTAGAATAAGATTTGATGAAAATATAAAAGAAATTTTGAAACAAAATATAATTAAAATATTAACAGAAGACAAACAATTAATTGTAGTAAGAAGCAATAAAGAATTGAAACCTACACTACAACATTTGTATGATAAAGAAGGTATAGTTGCTTTTTCTTATACTACTCTTGAAGAAGAGGATTTTGAAGGCGGAACATCTGACTACACAGTAGAGTTGTAAAAATTTTAAATTTATAAAGAAAGCCTCCAGAGATGGGGGCTTTTCGTTTTTATTTCATATTTATCAGAAATTAAAACACTCAACATGAAACTAAACGCAGCCAAACAATTGTTCGAAGAAATAGTAGACCTTTGTTACCAGACAGAAAATCAGCAGTTAATAGAAACTATTACAAATATCTACCCAGAGGTAGAAGATGCTCAGGATGTATCCAAAATTATTTATTCAGTAGAAGAACTTCAGGTGAACTTGAATGAAATAGAATTCCTACCAGAAGATGAAGAGGATATTCAAGAGATGTTGGAGAAGATAGAAAAACTATCAGAGTAATATACACCTGAATTATTTTTATTTATAAAAGTTTTTGCCTATCTTTGTGCAAAGACTTTTTTTATGTACAAAGGAATTATTATATATCTATCAATTTTGGCAGGACTGGCTCTTACGGTTGGAGGTAGCTATTTTATTATTGATAACCTGAAAGAGCCGCAAGGTCTCCTGTTCGAAGGAATCATTGCCACAGCCCTGGGGATTACTCTCCTGATGGTTTTAGTTGTTGCAACAACAATCGGTAAAGCTATTATGCTGTTCGGTGACATCCTGGAACAAACAATAAAACTAAACCAGGAAATTATTAAACACAGACAGCTATCTCCAAATCTTTCTAACTTCTTCCAGAACATAATGCCTGGTTCGATGACAATCGCAGACCTGGAGTCAGGAGGAACTAAAAATTCTCTAATTAATCCAAACTCACCAGGTGAGCTTGGTAAAATGAGTGAAATGATTATGAACGCAATGAATGAAACTCCTGACAGCAAGAAAAATAAAGAACTTAAAGATATGACTGACAAGCAGTTACAGAGCATCCTAGCGAAAGCATTGAAGACAGATGACTTTGAAAAGGCTGCTGAAGTTCAGGTAATACTTAAGGAAAGAAGGAAACCTGATTCAGGTGAAGATGAAAATACTTCAGAATAAATGTTCATGAGAAAAACTTTTCTCATAAAAAATGTTCATAAGAAAAGTTTTTCTCATAAAAAATAGAACATTCTAAATTTATAATCGTATAAGATATTGTGGAGTGAAAACCTCCACATTCTAACGAGATTGCATTTCATGTAGTTTTAGTTGTCTATCCTGAAGGTGGAATATCCTGATGGAATTATCTCTTCTAAGAAAGGTCAGTTTTGTCACTGACCTTTCGCTTGTTTGTAACTTTTTAAAAACAGGTCGCTATAAGACCACACTAATACATAATAATATGAAAAAAATAATTTTGATTTTGACAGTAGCAGCATTAACATTCGTTAGCTGTAAAAAAGAAACGATTGAACCAACACCAGTTTACTCTATTGAGTTTTTGGCAGGTTATTACCCTAATACGGCAAACTACACCGACATTGTAATTAAAGTCAACGGTGACAGTATAGGGGTTTTGACCACACACACCACAACATTGAATGCGGAAGATGTGGCAAAATATTATAAAAATAATGGAAAGTTTCCTGATATGCCAACACTGGTATTTGAAGCATACCTGGACTCCTCTTATAGTATTGAGGCGTACACACTTTCTGGAGAATTGATAGGTTCAACAGGTGAAAAACTTTTTAAACTCGTACCTGATAATGATTTTGATGGAGATAAACCTTGGTTAACTGATGATGTATATACAGCAGACTATACAGCAAACGTTAGCAGCCAAGTTGGAGCTAATGGTAATGATTGTACGTTCTTAGGAATTGATAAAACATTATTGCTTATATTTGAGATAGAAAATTGATACATAGCCTGAAAATATTAATAACGACACGGATTACGCAAACCAAATAGTTGTTTGCAAAGCTGAAAAGCGATAGCTTGTAACTTTTTGAATCCGTGTCGCTATATAGTTGAACCAATAAAAACAGAAGATTTGAGAAAGCAGTCAGTTAGAATACAAGAGTTTAAAGATACTAAATTAGGATTTTGTACAATTCAAATTCTTGTTCCAACTTCAGAAGGCGCAGATACAATCTTGAAGCTCATCAAGAAAATGTTCCCACACAAGGAACCGAAACTTCAGGTACATCCTGGGAGAAATCCAAACAAATTAAGCAAGCTCAGAAAGGCAGCATAAAATATTAAAAAAGAGATTATCATTTGGTAGTCTCTTTTTTTTGCATTATATTTGCATACATAAACAAAGAAAGAGATGAGACTTACAGTACACGTAGAAAACGCAAAGAATTCAACAGGAGAAAAAAATACTAAAGAAGGTATTGTTAAATTTAAACAAACCTTTAATACTCTGTCATATTCTGATGTTAATCCAGATGAGGTTAATGCAATCCTGAATAGTATCCAAGCTAATGGTCTGGGAACTCCGACCAAGCATTACTTAACCAACGAAAAGATTCCTGGACACTCCAGAGGAAAGAAAAAATAATTATCACTACCTATACCAATATAAGAAAAGCTTCAGGTCTTCTTGGGCTTTTTTTTGCTCCTGTCTGGACAGGACAAAACAGATTTGTAACTTTTTAAATCCACAACGCTATATAGATGTCGATGCGAACAGCGAGACGGGTCTGGTCACCGAGGTGAACCGAAAGAGTGGACTCCACGCTGCGCAGAAGTCTGCGAAGCCAGGCTCCAACCTGCCTTCTATTTTTTTGCCCACCATCGAAAATCGTTTTGTAACTTTTTAAATCCACAACGCTATATAAGTGTGGCGACAGAAAAACGACAACCACGACCCCAGACTGAAAAAAATCTGGCAGGGTTAATCCACTCCTGCCCGTAACTTTTTTATTTGAACCTGTTCCATCGAGTACGCAACGTTTATGCAGAATCATTCTTAATAAGCCCAATTTAAAAAGTTACAAAATCATAGAACATTTTCTTAACAATTACGTATAATATAATATAGAGTATGAACCAAAAAATAAGATATGAAAAAACAGTGTTAACATAGTAGGAATCATCCAAAAAACTTTATAGCATTATCGTTACCAAAAAGACACGTTCGGACCACAGTCTGAACCGTCAATATAAAAGCCGTGTTTATAACATCAGGCGCAATAAAATGATATGCCATAAAATTAAACGATATTCCTTTAAAAATTTACCATATTTGTATGATAACATTTTTACATCTCGGTGTAGAAACTAAATAGGTCGTGAACTTATTGCTTTAGCTTGACTATAGCCACGGATTGTAATGACCTATTTTTTTTAAACTTAGGCGATTGTTATTTTCTAAATTTATAAAAACGCCTAAAATTTGGAAATTTAGAATGTTGAGAAAATTCGGTGGTAAGGAGTGGGAAAACGTGGGAAGTGCGGGACTCAATATTAAACAAGCCCTTTTCGATGTTTTTCATACCTAACTAACTAATAATCAGCAAAAGCATTTATTAACATTACACACCTCTCCCTAAACGCACCGCCTAAAA
>DQTF01000262.1 GCA_015662935.1 Crocinitomicaceae bacterium
ATCGTTTTTTCATTTTCTTATTTGTTTAAACGTTTTACTTTTCCTTCTTGCCACATACAGTATAATACAGGCATAATAAACATTGTCATGACCTCAATCAACATCCCTCCAAATAGAGGAATAGCCATAGGTCCCATGATGTCGGAACCTTTTCCTTGAGAGGTGAGGACCGGGATTAATGCTATAATGGTCGTTGCAGTCGTTAATACCGCTGGCCGTACTCTTTTTGATGCTGCTGACAACACTGTACTCTTTACTTTTTCAATTGTATTAGGCTTCTCTTTTTCAAAAAGTTGTGTTAAATAGGTACCCATTAAAACACCATCGTCTGTGGCGACACCAAATAATGCAATAAACCCGACCCATACAGCGACACTTAAATTGACTGTATGCACTTGGAATAGATTCCTAAGATTGATTCCACCGACGTTAAAATCTAGAAAACCAGGTTGGCTATATAGCCAAAGCATAATAAATCCACCAGAGAAGGCAACGATAAGTCCAGAGAATATCATAGTTGTTGTTGCTACTGACTTAAATTGGAAATAAAGTATTAAGAAGATAACCAGTAATGATATTGGTACAACAATCATCAGTCGTTTTGTGGCTCTAACTTGATTCTCATAGTTTCCTGTAAAACGATAAGTTACCCCGTCAGGCTGAACAATCTCACCAGAAGCTATTTTTGCCTTTATCAAAGCATCTGCATCTTCCACTACATCAACTTCTGCTTTTCCTTCTTTCTTGTCGAAAATAACATAACTTACAAGGAATGTGTCCTCACTTTTAATTACCTGTGGTCCTCTTGTATAATTAATTACCGCAAGTTCTTCTAATGGAACCTGAACACCCGAAGGTGTTGGGATTAATATTTTCTTTAAATCATCAGGGTTATCTCGGTAATCCCTAGCATAACGGACTCGTACAGGGAATCTTTCACGTCCTTCAACAGTTGTTGTAAGCTGCATACCTCCAACTGCGGAGCTAATAATACTTTGCATATCTGCAACAGTTAATCCATAACGAGCGATTTCTTTTCGTTTAATTTCGATTTCCAGATACGGTTTTCCTACAACTCGATCCGCAAATACTGCATCTGCCTCAACGCTTGGGACTTCTTTTAATACTTTTTCTAATTCATAGCCAAATCTCTCTATGGTTTCTAAATCAGGGCCGAATACTTTAATTCCCATAGGTGCTCTCATACCAGTTGCTAGCATTACCAGTCTAGTTTCAATGGGCTGAAGTTTTGGAGCTGAAGTTAAGCCGGGAATTTTGGAGTGTTTTAAAATATCTTTCCAAATATCATCGGGTGATTGGATTTCTTCTCTCCATTGTCGGAAGTATTCTCCGTCTTCATCTTCTGTGAGTTCATTTGTTGCAACTGATTTAAACTCATCAACTGTATATTTGTAAGTAGTTCCGTCTTTTAAAATAAAAGCATTGTCACTGTTTACTTTAAACCTCATTTTGTGACCATCTTCATTGATCTTAAATTCAGGTAGATAGTTGATGACATTTTCAAACATTGAAATTGGAGCTGGATCCAATGCAGAATTAACACGACCCCATTTTCCAACAGAAAGTTCCACCTCTGGTATTGAGTTTAGATGCCTGTCTAGCTGTCGTATAACATTCACATTCTCTTCAATGCCCGAGTGAGGCATTGTTGTTGGCATCAACAAGAAAGAACCTTCATTTAAAGAAGGCATAAATTCTTTCCCTATACCGGGAAAGGTTTCTTCCATAGAATGCCATGCTGACGTGTCTTTTACACCATTAGGCATAAAACTAAATACTTTATTAAAGCCTAACCAGGATAGCATACCGAATAGAATAATCGTCATTGGAAACATTAAAAATTTCCATTTATTCTCTAAGCACCAAGTTAATAATCGGGTATAGAACTTAATTATTAACATAAGTCCTCCGAGTATAACACCAACGATTACAGCAATAAAAATAATATTTGAAAGAAAACTATTCTGAACTCCAAGTGGCATCCATATTTCAGCAATAAAATAGATGATGACAAATAATGTAATTAAAATGTTAATTACATTGACATACTTTTTCTTGTTTTCTGGCCATTTGTGTTCTAGCAAGTTATTGATTCCAAACAGAATTAGGGCAATAGATAGCCAACTACCAAATCCAATTAAGAACGTTAAGCCTAAAATAATCATCAGGCCATTCCATACTTTACTCATTTTCCCTTTATCAAAACGGATAGAGAACATAATATGTGCAAAAGTTGGAACGAATATTATTCCGATGAACAGTGCAGCTAACATTGCGAATGTTTTTGTAAATGCTAGAGGAGTAAAAAGTTTACCCTCTGCAGCTTGCATGGCAAAAATAGGTAAGAAACTTACAATTGTTGTAAATAATGCTGTAACTACAGCAGAAGCAACTTCAGAAGCACCATTGTATATAACTATACTTAATTCTTTCCCTCTTTTGCCAATATTTTCTGGAAGTTCTAAGTGCTGTATAATGTTCTCTGTAAACACTACCCCCACATCAACCATAACACCTATAGCAATCGCAATTCCAGAGAGTGCAACAATGTTTGCATCAACTCCGAATTGTTTCATCATTATAAAAGTGATTAATACACCAAGCGGAAGTAAGCTCGTGATTAATATAGATGCTCTGAGGTTCATGACTAGAACAATCACGACTAACAAGGCTATTAACATTTCTAGTGAAAGTGCTTCTTCAAGCGTTCCAAGTGTCTCTTTAATCAGTCCAGTTCTGTCATAAAAAGGAACGATAGTTACCCGTGAGACTGTTCCGTCGGCTAACACTTTTGACGGTAGGCCAGCTTCTATTTCTTTAACTTTCTCTTTTATGCGATCAATAACTTCTAAAGGATTAGCTCCGTATCTGGCCACAACAGACCCTCCAACTGCTTCTGCACCTCCTTTATCTAAACCGCCACGGCGAGTGGCCGGGCCAAAGCTAACTTTTGCAACATCTTTTATGCGAATAGGGACATTGTCGTTGGAGATAATAACGCTTTCTTCAAGATCTTCCAGACTCTCTATGTACCCAAGGCCTCGAATTAGGTATTCAACCTTATTGAATTCAAGTGTTCTCGCACCAATATCCAAATTACTCTTATTAACGGCTTTCATTATTTGAGCAACTGTTACGTTACTCGCTTTCATAGCGTTTGGATCTATATCTACCTGGTATTCTTTTACAAATCCACCAATCGTTCCTACCTCAGATACTCCTTTAACAGAGGTTAAAGAATAACCAACTTGAAAATCTTGAATAGTTCTTAATTCTTGAGGGTCCCAACCACCAGCAGGATTACCCAAAGTATCTCTACCTTCTAAGGTGTACCAGAATACTTGGCCTAGCGCAGTAGCGTCAGGACCCAGAGCAGGAGAGATGTCTGATGGTAAAAGGTTACTTGGTAAAGAGTTTAATTTTTCTAAAACTCTTGTTCGACTCCAATAGAATTCCACATCATCATCAAAGATGAGATATATACTTGATAAACCGAAAATAGAATTACTTCTAATAGTCTTTACCCCAGGAATTCCTAAAAGAGCTGTTGTTAATGGGTAACTGATTTGATCTTCTATGTCCTGTGGAGAGCGACCTGGCCATTCCGTGTAAACGATTTGCTGGTTCTCGCCAATATCGGGAATAGCATCGACAGGGACAGGGTTTCTAGGTATAATAGAACCTCCCCAATTAAAAGGGGCAGCAGACATTCCCCACACAATCAACGTTCCTAAAAAAAGCAGGGTGATTAACTTATTTTCGAGGAAATATTTTATTGATTTATTTAACATTTAATTTAATTTATTAATACCAATAGAATCATTGGCAAAAGTGAAAACACCACTTTTTCTCCAGCACCTTTGTGTGGAGTCGTTTAATAAATTAATGTATTATATAATGAATACCTGATCGAGAACTTGGATGTCCTTGCTAATCAGAGGGGGAGAATAATCGAAGTGTTCTGTTTCTTTTTCTTCAGAAACGAATAAGTGATAAGAACTAATAAAGTAAGCTGTGATAAATGTTAATTGGGAATGATTGAGTGTTGTGTTATCAGCACTTGTTAACTCGTCGGTTACATCAACTGCAATGGTTTCGTTGTAGCA
>DQTF01000008.1 GCA_015662935.1 Crocinitomicaceae bacterium
ATTAATTGAACAGGCATTTTTCTTGGTTGAAAAGATTATTTCTTCAATAAATCTCTGATTTCTCCTAAAAGAACCTCTTCTTTTGATGGAGCAGGTGGAGCTGCAGGAGCTTCCTCTTGTTTTTTCTTTGCTTTGTTGTATGCTTTTACAATCATAAATAATACGAAACCAACAATAATTAAACTGATGATTGTATCAATCCAAGCACCGTACTGTAGGTTGTTAGCAGGAACTGCTTTAGTAATAACATCTCCATTTTCAGCAAGAACTTCTTCTATTGCTGGTGATAATTCAATCACTTTGTCAGCAAAACTAGATCCGCCTGTAAACATTCCAATAATTGGCATCATAATCATACTTACGAAACCTTTTACTACTGATCCTACTGCACCAGCAAGGATTACTGCAATCGCAAGATCTACAACGTTACCCGTTAAGATGAATGCTTTGAACTCTTTTAACATATTTGTTTGTTTTTTTGTTAATATGAAGCGAATATACAGAAAAAATAGCCTTTTTGATATTAAAACTACTTTTACTTTGCACAAAGGAATGTTTAGAACTCAAAAGGTTGTCTATTAATGATAGAACGGCTCAATGTAATTTCATCTGCATATTGCAATTCTGAACCAATAGATACTCCTCTTGATAATGTAGAGAAATCAATGTCAAAGTTCTTTAGTTTTTTGTACAAATAAAAGTTCGTAGTGTCACCTTCCATTGTTGCACTTAAGGCAAAAATAATTTCAGAAATATTTTCTTTTTGCACACGTGAGATTAAGTTTTCAATGTTCAAATCAGCAGGACCGATGCCATCCATAGGAGAAATAATCCCATTCAAAACATGATAAATTCCCTTGAATGATTGTGTTGCTTCAATAGCAAGGACGTCTCTAATGTCTTCGACGACACAAACAAGTGTTTTGTCCCGGTTTTCGTCTTTGCAAATTGCGCAAACTTCAAAATCAGACACATTACCGCAAGTGGTGCACTTTTTAACGTGTTCTTTCATTGTTAAAAAGGCTTCAGAAAAATCTTTGATCTCCTTATCCGACCTGTTTAAGAGTTGTAAGACCAATCTCAAAGCTGTCTTTCTGCCGATACCTGGTAAAGAGGCTATTTGGTCTACTGCATTCTCTATATGTTTCGAAGGAATTCTCACCTTGCAAAGGTATCTATAATTCTCCCGTTATTCTCGCAAAGAAATATTACTTTTACATACTATTATTTTAATAAGTGGAGAAACAAGTCAATATAAAGAATAAAAAAGCAAAATTTGAATATCATTTAATTGATAGGTTCACAGCAGGTCTTGTTTTGTCTGGAACAGAAATTAAAAGTATTCGCAATGGTAAGGCTTCAATTTTGGAAGCTTATTGCGTGTTTGATTCTGGAGAAGTGTGGATCCGTAATATGCACATTACAGCTTATGAAAATGGTTCTATCTATAATCACAAGCCTAGAACTGATAGGAAATTATTACTGAATAAGAAAGAAATTCAGAAGATTGAGAAGTTTCTGAAAGTAAAAGGGAATACTGTTGTTCCGTTGAAAATTTTCATTTCTGAGAAAGGTTGGGCAAAATTGAACATTGCTACAGCGCAAGGAAAGAAGTTGCATGATAAACGCCAAGACCTTAAAGATAAGGATGATAAGCGCGACATGGAACGAGCAATGAAGCGTTTCTAAAGGAAGCCAAGACTAAGTAAATGCGCCCATCGGTGTCCCGTTAGCAAGAATACAATTATCAATAAACTAATACCGTAATAACTCAAGTGGTAGAGGAATGTGAAGTTCAATGTCATTCTTTTATAGAAGAAAGTTGCCAACGGAATTAAGAATAAAATAATAAGTAGCCAGCTCGCATTGAAGAAAGTGAAATGTACTCCGTAGTAGCTTCTAGTAATCTTTGCTCGAGCAATTAAACGGACGGGACTGTGAAAAAACCAAGTTCTTTCAATGTCAATTAGTCTCGTTTTAGATGTTAAATGATAGTCTAAGTGGCTGATCCAGTACAATTTTTCTTTGCGTGTTTTTACCAAACTTAAATTTTGCCCACTTGGCCCATTGGCAATATTCATTCGATAAGCAATGACTTCATCTTTTTCGTAATGTCTAGGGAGGAATAAGTCAAGAAAAATCAACATACTAAGTAATGTTCCAACAAAAGCAATGGTTTTAAATACTTTCCATTTGGTTCCTGTTGTCAACGATTGAAAATAGAACTCATTCTCCCTTCTTTCTCTTAGTTCTTGCTCTTTGAATCTTTTTCGAGCCGCTTTCATACGCTCTTCTCTGTCCTTCTTCTTTTCTTCGGGTGTCAGTGCTTTTTTATCTTTCGGAATTTTATCGTTGATGATAATATCATAAGCTTCAGAAATTTGAATGAATTTTTCTTGCGCATTGGCACTCGAATTCACATCCGGATGGTATTGCATAACCAATTTGCGGTATTGCTTTTTAACTTCTTGGAGAGAAGCAGTGGTAGGCAGACCTAGTATGCTATAATACTTGCTTCTGAGCATCACTGATTTTTTTTATCGTTTTCAATCGGTTGATTTTATCACTTTCTGTTCTGACAAAATGTGGTATAAAATAAATCTCTTTGGGTAATTGGTATTTAGTTAGAACAGCAACAAAATCTTGCTTATTCATTTTCTTTTTTTCTGATTCTATAATCAATACAATCTTTTGTCCGAGAATCGTGTCAGCTAATCCTGCAATGAAAAAAGGTTCTCGAAGGATAGGAGAGAGGTAAGTTTCCAATTCTTCAGGAGAATGTTTAATACCTCCACTATTGATGATAAAATCTTTACGTCCTTTCCAAATAAAATGGGTAGAATCAATCAGTTCAATGATATCATTGCTCTCTAAATTTTTGACACCTAAGTTGGGTGCGTTTATTATTAGGCAATCTTCTTTTTGGGAGAATGAAATAGTCGGTAAGGCAGTATAACTTATTTCTTTCTCTGATAACTTTCGCATGGCAACATGAGAAATAGTTTCCGTCATTCCAAAGGTTTGAAAAACGTCGTTCGGGAAGTTGTTTAATACTTTTTCTAAGCTAGAAGAAACGGGTGCTCCTCCAATGATTAATTTTTGAATGTTTTTTAGTTGCTTTGGCGTTTTAGCAATACTACTACTGACTTGTAGCGGAACCATTGCTGCAAAGTGAATGGAGCTATCAGTAGATTTAAGTGGGGTAGAACATACGTCTGAAACAAATAAATTAAGATTCAAAACAATTGCTCTTACCAACATCATTTTACCACCTATAGTTTTGGGAGAAAGACAAAGAAGAGCGTTTTGATTTTTTTCTAATTGCAGAAATTTCCCTGTCATTTTTGCAGATGACACCATTCGGTTTTTTTCTATCTGAATAGTCTTTTTTCTACCTGTTGAACCTGACGTTTTGGTTTTTATGTAAGAGAATTCATTGTTCCATTCTTTCAAGAAAGCATGAACTTCATTAATCAGTTCTTCGTTTTTTGTTAAAAATGTAATTTGCATTCTGTCTTTGGAATGGAATTTGAGTTAAAGGTAACACATTAGAATACTAGATTAATGATTTTTTTTGAAACAAAAGCTGTAAGAAAAAGATTAATTTTCCGTTTTATAAATTAAACCAACGAAATGAAGAATAAATTAGGAATTTTATTTGTGGCATTGTTATCCGTTATGGTGATGACTTCTGCAACAAAAACTGTAGGAATTGAATTTGAGCACGTAACATTGGCTGAAGCTAAAGTTATGGCGAAAGAAAGTGGAAAATTAATTTTCATCGATTGCTATACAGATTGGTGTGGACCATGTCGGAGAATGGCAAAAACTTCTTTTAAAGATGAGAAGGTGGGGAAGTTGTTCAACGAGAGTTTTATCAATTTAAAAATTGAAATGGAGAAAAATCCTGACGGGAAAGAAGTGGCTAGACAGTATAAAATACGCGCATATCCAACTTTATTGATGATTAACGCTGAAGGCAAGTTAGTGAAACAAGCAATTGGGATGCATTCTAAAGGAGATTTAATTCAGTTAGCAAATAATGTATTGAAGAAATAGGTTACTAGAAATATAGATTGGAATCCCTTCTTGGTTAACTGAGGAGGTTTTTTTTTGTGTCAATTTTTTTTGTCCTTATGGTTTCTGATTTCAAAATTCTTTATTCCAACTAGGTAACCTTTTGTGATTATTAAAAAAAGTCTGAATAATATTACCTTCAACTGAACTAGGGATATCACTATGTTCGTTATCAAATGTTTCGTACCAGTAAATATCTAAAGCATCTATATTCCCGTCTATAAGTTTCTGCTTCCAACTTTTTTTTCTGGGATAGGCAAATTGAATTCCATTTACTAATCTGTCAAATATTCCTCCTTTTCTAATTATTGGTTTTCCTTCGGTTTTAACTTTTCCAGATGAACCAATATAAACGAGTTCATTCTTCTCATTTTTACGTGCGTAAACAGTATAAACTCCGATTCCATTCTTGGGAGCGTTGCAGACTTTGCTTAATTCGTCTGATGGCGAAAAAATGAAATGTCCATTTGATTTATATTTCTCTAACTGCTCTAACATTTTTATTCTTAATGTATATTTTTTTCAAAATACACCTTCAAAACATTTAAACCAAAAAAATGGCCTCGATTTCTCGAGGCCATTTCTTATCTAAAAAAATAGTTGGCTTATTTGCCTTCCATTTTGTTTTTCAATTGTGTCAATGCATCTAAATCACCTAAAGTAGATTTTTCAGAAGCTTGATTTACTTTCTTAACTGCAGCTCCAGCATTTCCTCCACTAGGTCTAGAAGACTTACTACCACCACTACTTTTAGATGGGCGGTTATCTTCTATGTCTTCAAAAGTCTTCGTGTGAGAAACAACAATCTTACGAGCATCTTTGTTAAACTCAATGATTTCAAAATCAAGAGTCTCTTCAACCTGCGCGTTAGCACCATCTTCTTTTCTCATATGACGAGCTGGACAAATTCCTTCCAAACCGTAAGGCAATGAAACAATTCCTGACTTGTCTTTGTTTTCGATGATTGTTCCTTGGTGTGTACTTCCTTCTGCAAATGTTTTAGAGAATACTTCCCATGGATTTTCTTCTAGTTGTTTGTGTCCTAAAGAAATACGACGATTTTCTCTGTCAATTTCTAAAACAAGAACATCTAAAGGCTCATCTACTTTACAGAATTCAGATGGATGCTTGATTTTCTTTTGCCAAGAAAGATCAGAGATATGGATTAAACCATCAACTCCTTCTTCTAATTCAACAAAAACACCAAAGTTTGTAAAGTTTCTCACTTTTGCAGTG
>DQTF01000120.1 GCA_015662935.1 Crocinitomicaceae bacterium
ATTCTTGCCACATCAAACTGCTCCAAACAGAAACGATGAATAAACTTCTCAAACATGAGAGGGGTTTAGGTAGTTTTGTTTCTAAAAACGAGGTGAAAATCAAAAATGGTGACCGAGAGAAAATAATATATGGAGAAAACATCGTCATTGCCTCAGGTAGTAGTCCTAGAAAACTAGAAATCTATGATGTAGATGAAGAGAGTATCATGACAAGTGATGCTATTGACGATTTAAAAGATTATCCAAAAAGTTTAGTCATTGTGGGGGCAGGAGTTATTGGTTGTGAATACGCTACTATTTTCTCCAACTTTGGGAAAACGAAAGTTTATTTAATTGATCGCAAGGATAGAATTCTACCTTTTGAGGATAAAGACATCAGTAGTCTCGTTGCAAAAAACCTTGAAGACCAAGGTGTAACAATTCACCACAGTGCTAACTTGGAGCGTCTAGAAAAAAAGAACGGAGGAGTTGAATATGAACTAAAGTACGAAGATGGTTCTACTGAGGTTCTACAGGTTGAAAAAGCGTTACTATCTGTTGGTCGTGTACCTAACATTAAAAGCTTGCATCTTGAAAATGCTGGTGTAAAAATGTCTAAAAGAGGATACCATATTGGTGATGATGATACTCAAACAAATATCCCACATATCTATGCGGTAGGTGATGTATCAGGAAGAATTGCCCTTGTTAACATGGGAGAAATTGAAGCGAGACATGCTGTTGAAAAAATGTTTGGAGAAAAAACGGAAAGATTGACCTACGACAACGTATGCACCATCATGTTTTTGAAACCAGAGGTTGCGGCTGTTGGTTTGAATGAAAAGGAATGTATCAAGAAAAATATTCCTATTAAGGTGGTCAAAATCGACTTTGCCGTTCTAGCGAGAGCTGTTGCTATGAGAAAAACGCAAGGCTTCTTTAAGATTATTGTCACGAATGATGACGACATGAGAATCCTTGGTATGCGTGCTGTTGGAGAACATGCATCTTCTGCAATTCAAGCAGTTGGATTGCTTATAAAAATGAACGCACCGATAGAAGTTATCTCGGAACTTGTCCATCCTCATCCTTCAATTGTGGAAGGTGTTCAAGAGTGCGTTAGAATGTTACTGAATACTTCTCTATTTAAAGCTTCTGTATTTAAAGACCATCTTGCTTGTTACTCTTTAGTTGATGGTGTAAAAACTCCCTTGGAAAGATTGTAATCTAAATTAGACCAATAGATTTATTACTGAGATTTTATTTTGCGTGAGGGATAGAAATGGCATCTTCTGATTTTTATCAGAAATATAATGGATAGCCCGACCGAAGGGCACGCCCAAGTTATCAGCCAATTACTTATTTCTCAACTCCATTGATTGCAGAGTGTTAATCATCAAAGACGCGATTGTCATCGGCCCTACTCCACCAGGAACGGGAGTTATAAACGAACATTTTGGAGCAACATTTTCAAAGTCAACGTCTCCTTTTAATGCCCAACCATTCTTTTTGGAAGCATCTTCTACTCGAGTAGTTCCTACATCAATAACCACTGCCCCATCTTTTACCATGTCTGCTGTCACGAAACCCGGCTGTCCAATTGCCGCAATGATAATATCGGCTTTTAGTACTTTTTCTTTGATGTTTTTTGTTCGACTATGAATTAATGTAACGGTGCAATTTCCAGGGTCATTTTTCTTTGCCAACATGATACTAATTGGCATACCAACAATATTACTTCTACCAATAACTACGCAGTCTTTGCCACTCGTTTCTATTCCATTTCGTTTCATTAACTCCAATATTCCTGCAGGAGTAGCTGGCAAAAAAGAAGGTAAATTCAACATCATTTTTCCAAGATTTTGAGGGTGAAATCCATCCACATCTTTGATCGGATCAATTGCCATTGTGATTTTTAGTTCATCAATATGGTCAGGTAATGGTAGTTGCACAATAAAACCATCTATTTCTTCGTCGTTGTTTAACTCTATAACCTTTGCGAGTAATTCTTTTTCAGAAACAGAATCATCATATCTAATTAAACTGCTATGGAAACCAATTTGCTCACATGCTTTTACTTTTGCGTTTACGTAAGTCAAGGAGCCACCATCATTACCAACTAAAACTGCTGCCAGATGAGGTGTTTTAGATCCTTTACTTTTTCTATTGTCAACTGCTTGCTTTAATTCATCTTTAATTGCTTGAGCTGTTGCTTTTCCGTCGAGTAATTGCATGGTCTTTTTTTTTACTAAGATAATATACTTTTATTTATTCACCTTAAAAGGTATTCAATTCGATTATTATTAATTACAAGATGTATTTGCTTTAGGTATAACAATTCAGAAATCAATTTATCAATGATTGATTTTTTCATTTTTGACACCTTATATACGTTAGACAATGAAATTGATTTATTCTGATGGAAATAACTCAACATTTCTCTATGTAAATCATCCATTTCAACAGTAAGAGAATGATGTTCTAAAGCCCACGCCTTCAGTACTATTTTATTTACAGGAACTGTATTGAAACCTATCCTCAGATAAGTTTCTTTACTTGAATTATTAATAACTGAAATTTTAAAAAGTGATTTTTTGATGAAGAATCGTGTCAGAAGATGTCTCCCAAATAGTACTTCTTCCATAGTAAATTTTATTTGATCACTCAAAAATTGACTTAAAATGTGTTCAAAATCTTCCGTAACTTGTTTTGGAAATGAACCGACAACCTTCCCATTCTCTTTAACACCAACTACTAACACTCCATCATTAGAATTAGCAAAACCAGCAATAAGAGAAGCGATTTCTAATTCGTTTTCCGCATCCTCAACAAAGTGAAACTCTTGACTCCAACCTTCATTAATCTTTTGTTCTAAATTAGGATTTAGCCGTTCCATATCTCCCAAGATTTTAGCGCTTGATGCTTCAGCATTGACTCTCCATTAAGAATCATTGCGTTATTTTCTTCCGCTTTTTTAAGAAATAGTGTTTTTACTGGATTATAGATTAAATCGATGACTAAGTGGTGCTCTGTTAATTCACTAAAAGGAATATTAATACACTCCTTAATGTTAGGAAACGTGCCAACAGGCGTACAATTAATAATTAATCTACAAGCCTTTAACATATTTTCATTAACCTCATCATATCCGAATTGATTATCACCTTCTGGTGTTCTTGAGATAAAAATGACATTGACCCCCAGTTTTTTTAAAACATACTCAATTGCTTTAGATGCTCCGCCTGTTCCAAAAATGATTGCGCGCTCATGCTTATTCGTTAAAAAAGGCTTGATTGACTGATGAAAACCAAAAGCGTCTGTATTGTATCCACATGTTTTTCCGTTTTTGATTCTAACTACATTAACGGCTCCAATATCTTTTGCAACGTCGTCTATCTCATCTAAATAGGGAAGAATTTTTTCTTTGTATGGAATTGTAACATTAAAGCCACAATAATTCTCTTGAAAAAGATTTTCTATAAGACCAATTGTGCCAAGCTCAATATTCTCATATGATGCTTGGATTTTGTTCTGGAGAAATTTGCTCGTAAAAAATGCCTTCGAGAATGAATGACTTAACGACTTCCCAATCAGTCCGTATTTTTTCATACAGTCTTTTCTTTAGGAGCAAATTTCTCCAGAACAAAAATCAATAAAAAGCCAAGTGTCGCAGTACCTATTGAATACATCAAAAGGTTATCTCCATCAAAATTATGTGGAAGAACATTACTCATCATCCAATCTTCTTTTCCGTTAGAATGAATGACCAACGGAGCATCTCCAGTTTTTATTTTCCATGGCCAAACTTTGTAGAGAGAACCAATCATAAACCCAGCAAGAAGAGCAACGGTTACTGCTTTATATTTACTGAACAGGTATTTTAAAACTCTCGCAAAAGACAACAACCCAATAACACAACCGACTATAAACAATCCAATAGTTGCTAACTCACGCTCTTTAATCGACTCAAGAACAACATGATAACTACCTAGTAACACCAAAATAAAAGAGCCTGATATACCAGGAAGAATCATTGCGCAAATCGCCAAAGACCCACTTAATAAAATATACCAACTCGAATCGACATGGGCAACTGTTTGAATGGCAGAAATCCAAAAGGCGATTACTGCTCCAACCAACAAAGAGAAAATAACCAATGGTGACCATTTTTTAATTGTCTTTCCTACCAACCAAATACTGGCGATAATTAAGCCAAAAAAGAAACTCCATATCAAGACAGGATGTTGCTCAAGTAAAAATGTAACACCTTTTGCAAGTGATGCGATGCTCAGGATAATACCTCCAAAAAGAAAAACGAAAAATGTACCGTTGATGTGTTGCCAAAATGATTTAAACCCTTCTTTCTTCAGAATTTTCAAAGCACCAAAATTAATCTTATTAATACTGTCGATCAATTCTTCGTAGATACCCGATATAAAAGCGATTGTTCCTCCTGACACTCCTGGAACAACATCAGCTGCTCCCATTGCTATCCCTTTTAACGTTAATAATCCAAGTTGAATTGGTGATCTCTTTGCCATTCTTGCTATTGTTAATGATGCAAATTAACTATCTTAGAATTATGCATTATTCTGACTCACAATTCTAGGAATTAATTTTAAGGCGAAGGTACAAAATTTGGATATAGAATTTGAGAAAAAAGAGTTTTCTATTTGGCTGGACGAATTCCTAATTCTTTTAAGTCAATCCCCAACTCTCTCAGTTGGTCAATTTTAGATTCGAGTTTCCCACCCTCCAATTTCTTTCCATAGTAATAAAAGGTACGATTAATAATTTCCCCACCTTTATCATACGCATTGCAGTACCCATGACGTTGTCCAGATGAATTATACCTTGACATTGTTGCTTTTTTTGCATTGACGTGATACGTGTACCACTTACCTATTTTTTTATTATTGCTGTACTGTCCTTTTGTTTTAATTACTTGTGTTTCAAAAAGTTCTTTTGACTCTCCTTCCAGTTTTCCATTTACGTAATTGTAAACTGCTGCTGCTCTTCTTGACTTATCCATTGGGTCTTGCGGGATATAAAAAACAACTTTCTGCCCGTTCAATTCTCCGTTTCTAAATGTTTCTGTATTACTAATTCTTTGAGAAGGTCCGAAATTAATCCAAACACTGTCTTTTTTCATGTTACGGTAAATTCCGTAACTCATTAAAGAGCCATTTGGGTGGTAATAATACGCTTCTGCTCTATTGCTATTTTCTTCATGTTTGATAACTGCCTTAACCTTAGACGATTTATAGAAATAGGTAAACTTCCCTACAGGCTTATCGTCTTTGAATTCACCTTGGTATTTATTTACTCGGACACCTTCGTATTGTTTTGCCCATTTACCTTGTTTTCTTCCTTGTGAATCAACCTGATTCATTTGAGAAAAAGCAAAGCTTGTGATAAATAAGGTGACTATAAGTAAAGAGATCTTCATGCTAATATTTTTTTTGCAAACTCATTCAAACTTTCGACTGTCATATCAGCTTCAATTCCAATGGGTTCTTCAGTTTTAATTCTTACTGTTTTCATACCAAGATTCTTGCCAAAGAGAATGTCAGAATCAGTATCACCAATCATCACACAACGTTTAAAATCAATCTCTGGAAACTCCATTTTTGCAAGTTCTCCCATAACAGGACCTGGCTTACGCATATCGTCTTCAGCATCTCTTAAATTCGGAGCAAAGTAGCATTTCGTAATTCTTCCACCTTCTCGGCGAATCTCATTACACATATAAGCATGAATTTCTAAAAGGTTACGTTCAGTCATTAGACCTTTTCCAACGCCTTGTTGGTTCGTTACGACAAAAGTTAAATGAAAGAAATCTGTTAACTTTCTTATTGCTTCTAGTGTCTGAGGAATGAACTGAAAATCTTCTACCTTAGTAATATAACCTCCAAAAACTCTTTCATTGATAACGCCGTCTCGATCTAAAAAAAGCGTCCATGTATGATCTAGATCCCAATCTTTAACCGACATCGATTGACTTTTCTACGAGGTAGGTATTTCTTTGAGAAGAACTTCTCCCAATTAATTCTGCTATAAATCCTGCTAAGAAGAATTGAGTTCCAAGAATCATTGCGGTTAAAGCAATATAAAATTCTGTTCGGTCAGAAAGTTTAATTCCATGCGTATCAATGAATAATTTATCTATTGTTAAATAGAAGGATACTCCAAATCCAATCACAAACATCAACATTCCAAGAGCTCCAAAAAAGTGCATTGGTTTCTTTGCAAACTTCCCAATAAAGGCTACAGAGAGTAAATCCAATGGTCCATTGAGAAAACGATTCAGACCAAATTTAGTCACTCCGTATTTTCTCGCTTGATGTTGCACCACCTTTTCTCCAATGTTAGTAAAACCAGAATATTTTGCCAAAGCAGGAATATACCTGTGCATATCGCCATAAACTTCAATGCTTTTTACAACTACGTTTTTGTACGCTTTTAAGCCACAGTTAAAATCGTGTAAATAAATACCCGTTATTCTTCTTGCCGCCCAATTATATAATTTAGTAGGGATTGTTTTGGTAATTGGATCAAATCTTTTCTTTTTCCATCCTGAAACAAGATCAAAATCATCTTCCATTATCATTCTATACAATTCTGGAATTTCATCTGGAGAATCTTGTAAATCAGCATCCATTGTAATAACAACATCACCTTTTGCTGCTTCAAATCCTTTTTGCAAAGCTGCAGATTTTCCGTAATTTCTTTGGAATTTAATTCCTTTTACGTTTGCGTCTTTTCGATTAAGCTCTTCTACAACGCTCCAAGATTTGTCTTTACTACCATCATCAATGAAAACAACTTCATAAGAGAAATTATTTTCTTGCATAACTTTCACAATCCACTTATGCAATTCTGGTAAAGACTCGTCCTCATTAAATAGAGGAACAACTACTGAAATATCGTATTTTAAACTCAAAGCTTTGTTTTGTTTAGTAGACAAATATAATCAATCCTTTGTTTTATAAAGAGAACTAGTCGTTCTGTTTTATATTATCCCTAGAGAATAAAAACAGCCGCCAGAATAAAAATTACTATAATCACTAAATATTGCCACAAATCGACAAAATAAGGTTGGTACTTTTTTATAAATTCTTTTAATTGCATTCACTCAAATATAGAGAAAGAAAAGCAAAATAACGATTAGAAAATGTAATCTGTTAATTGTATTGAGTTAAACTGTATATATTAATGGTGTGATTTCTTTTAAAAGTCACCTCAAAATCGTATCTTCGCAGACGAAAAATTACAGCTCTATGTCAAAAGAAACACTCACAGAAAAAAATACAAATGTTGATTTTGAGTCCTTCAAAAAAGAAGTTCTTGACGATTACAAACTTGTATGTATTTCTCGTGAGACTTCTTTACTAGGCAGACGTGAAGTTTTAACTGGAAAAGCGAAATTCGGAATTTTTGGAGACGGAAAAGAATTGGCTCAAATTGCATTAGCAAAGCAGTTTCAAAACGGTGATTTTAGATCTGGCTACTACAGAGATCAAACCATTATGATGGCGATTGACCAACTAAATGTTAAACAATATTTTGCAGGTTTGTACGCACATACTGATTTAGATTTTGAACCTCAATCAGGTGGTCGTCAAATGGGAGGACACTTTGCGACAAGAAACTTGGATGAGAATGGAAATTGGCTCAACTTAATGGAGCAAAAAAATAGTTCTGCCGATATTTCCCCAACTGC
>DQTF01000031.1 GCA_015662935.1 Crocinitomicaceae bacterium
CTGAAGTCTACACCTTCTCAGTTTTTTATGGGGGGAGCTATTTTTTCGATAGAACCATTTACGGACAACTTGGTGACTGTTACAATCACAAATTATAGCTCAAGGAATTCTGTTTCATTGCACGTTTTAGAAAATTATGATGATGGAAGATTAGAAACTAAAAAGCAAACGTTCAAATTTATTATGTACGTTGGGGATGAAGACTTTCAGTATTCGCCAGAAGAAGTTGATGATGCTTATATCACGCCTAGTGATAATTTATAAACAGATTTTTTGAAAATTTTTGTAGAGACTTTAAAAACTGTACGCAAAAGATGAATTTGATCAAGCAATGCAAACGATATTTACGCTAAATTGATGGTAGCAATTGAAGCCATAGAATTTGTAAATAGAAATAAATGATCTAAATGAAATAGATGAGCTTTTCCTACTAGACAGAAAACTGATTGAATCAACTACAGGTTAGAACGTTTGGGTAGAGAGAAATATACGATGAAGAATAAACAACTGAAAGGATAATCATAACATCAACTAAAAATCAGCATGAATAAAATAAACTTAATAGTGTTCGTTGTTTTAATATTTGAACTTCCCTCTTGTCTGAGTAGTAATAAAAACTTATTAGGGAAATATGTGGCAAGAGAAAATTCGGATCATGTGATTGAATTAAAAAGTACACGGCAATATTCAGGAGTCTACTTTTATTACATCAACAATAAAGTGGTCAATCAAGGAACATGGGAGTTTTATGATGGAGCATTTGAGAAAATTTGTTTTAACGATTGGAAGAGTCAGGGTTTGTATCAAAATGATATTGATTCTACTCCCTCATCGTACACTACTCAAATCAGCGGCTCTAAACTTGAGTTTCACCCAGACTTGAACGAAGATGATTTTATTAAAGAGTGAAGGTAATTACCCCCGCTCGGTAATGCTTCAATTGGCACTTTTACTCTTTTTAGATAGTAACAATATGACAGTTAAGGTGTTATAAAATATTTCTTTTATAAGTCCTACTACACAAATATCTTTATTCTAATAAAAGTTTGTTAGATTGGCTTAAAAGGTCTTCTTTCGTTGCTCACTTTGTTCACAAAACATAAAAAAAAGTATAAACATGTGCCCAGGCTTACAGCTTGGGCATACTTGTTTTTAGCATTTCGTTTCATGTCGCCTTGAAAAGCCACATTCCACTTCATTTGTTTTGTTCTCCACGCTCCGCTACTCTCTCAGTTGTGGCTACTTTGTGTGTATAGATGTGTTTCACGAGTTCACACAACTATTTACACCCACCGCCACAGTATTTTGCTCACCTGCTGGTCGCATCGGGCTACGCTTAGTGTTACGGTTTTTGTCCACGTAGACTCGTTCCTCACTGCTTTTCCACACTCAAAAAACCGTTCCACACGCTTGTGTAGTTCGTTCTCATTTTTCGTAAACTGCCAAAACGTTCACTTCTACATAGGTCACTTTCAAAAACCTCAATCCTTCGGTTTCTTTCTCGTTTACCACCCTTGCTCCATTCGCAGGCGGTTCGCCACTACGCTAGCCATTTCGTTGCACTTCATTAGGCGCTTCGTTTTTGTAGTATAGATTTCTTCACTTCGTTTCAGGCAGGAAAAAGCTGTTTTAGTAGAAAATCACTTTCACAGCACGTCAGTTCCGTTACACTTCACTTCCTTTGCTCGTTTTAAGTCAAGCAAAAGGGTTTTGTGCTTTATTCGACAATCTTTCTCTCGATTCCTTTTACTTGCCTTTAAACGAGCTTAAAAACGATCGTTTGAAAACGTTTATTTTTGATTGTAGCCGTTGAAACAGAATATAATCGAGAATAAGAAAACGGTTGACGGATGCAAACGAAAATAAATGTTGCCCACGGCAGGTGCTAGCAGAGCGACACTACGGGAACTGTAACTTTAAGTGTGGTTGCGCTATTTTGCATAATGTGATTACAAGGCTTTAGTTTTTGTAATGACGCATTATGTAACTTAGCTATGTGGGTGGGGTTATTTTAGTTTCTTTGGGTTTTGTCGAGTATCGAAAACGTGAGTGATGTAAATTGTATTTTCTTTTTGAGTGTAGATAATCTTGTTGTGTCCAAGTACGAGATAGCGATGTCCTAATTTTAGATGTTTTAGCGATTCTTCTTGCTGTCCGATATTGCTTTGATTTTTTAGGTTTTGGACAAGTGAAAATATAGGTCCAATGATTTTGTCAGCAATCTCTTTGTTAGCCGTTTTCTTATAAAATGCGTGAATTTTTTTAATGTTTTTCAGAGCGATTTTCGTCCATTCAATTTCCATATTTACCACTTTTTGAAATCTTTTAAAACTTGATCGTGTGACGTAGTTTTCCCTTGTTTGATTTCTTTTTCGGCAATAAGAGCCTGGTCAATGATTTGTTGCCTTGTCATTGATGGGTAATTTAAATTACTGGTTGCTTTTAAACCTAGCTTTTGGAATAGTTCCATAAAGAACTCGAATTTACCGTCTGGAATATCTATTGTTACTTGTTCCATAATCTCTTTAATTTTTAAGATGCTAATTGTTGAATTTGTTTTTTAGTAATGAAAGCGTCTAAAAATATTTTCACAACACTTTTTTCGCTGTCAGGTAACTTTTCAATAAATTTAAATTGATTTAGTAATTCTTTATCGCTTAATGAATTATTAGCTAAGTTTTCAGCCGTACCATTCATTAAATAGTCTGTTGTGACTCCTAGGGCGTTTGCTAATTTACTCAAAACTTCAACAGAAGGCTGTGCGCCTTTGTTTTCATAACGTCCAACTTGGGAGTAGTGTACTCCAATCATGCTTGCTAAATCTCCTTTGGAGAAATTACCTTCTAGCCTTAGTTTTTTTAATCGTTCATCGAAATTCATAGTGCGCCTGTCTTTATTAATGATACAAATATAATGGAAACGCACGTATAATCATTCATTTGCTTGATAGTTATTAATAAAATATACAGATAGTGTTGTTTAATCTTTTGAGTTTGACTAATATTGTGTGCGCTAACGCAAATTAAATAAATTTCATATGAACGAACAAGATTTAGTAAACGCATTAAAAAAAGCCACAAAAAATGGAATTCCATCCTCTACTGGCTTTGTCCACGGAATAGATGTCCGTAATCCAGAACATTTAATTTTTGAGAACCCGATTGAACAGCTTAGTTATGAATTAATGGGCGGTGTAAACATGAAACAACTTGATAGACTCCGAGTTACTTTGAAAGTATCTCGATTTCCGTTGTTGTCTCCGATCCATGTTTACAGAAATACCGTTGATTTATACAGTGACAGTCAAATAAAACGCTACATAAGAGAAGCTGCTGAAAAATTAGAACTCGGAACAACAGATTTAACGCATACCATTTATACACTTGTTGACGGTGTAGAGAAATACAGAATGGAGCGAAGAAAAGAACAACTTTTACCACAACGACCTCCACGAATAGAATTATCGCCACAAGCCAAAACGAAAGCAAAGAAACTACTCAAAAACCCCGAACTTCTTACCGAACTTTCATCTTTACTCACTTCTGCGGGTCTTGTCAATGAAGAAAATAATGGACTGCTGTTATTCTTAATTTTCTTAACTCGTCAGTTTGAACATCCATTACACGCACTCGTTCACGGAAGTAGTGGAAGTGGAAAAACCAACCTTTTAAAAACGGTAATTAACTGTATTCCCGATGAGCAAAAACACATCACAACAGCGCTTACCGAAAACGTACTTTTTTATCCTCCTTACAAAGACTTTTGGTCACACAAGGTCTTGATGCTTGAAGATCTGGACGGTTCTATGAATGCACTTTATACACTAAGAGAATTTATGTCGAACGGCCATATTGTAAAATACACAACTGAAATGGACACAGTAAGCGGAGAACACAAGCAAAAGAAACTGGAAGCAAAAGGCCCTGTTTGCATTGTTGGAGCAACTACAAAAGATAAAGTTTACGAAGATAATAGCAATCGTTCTTACTTAATCCATGTCAATGAAAGCTATAAACACCAGCAAGATGTAATGATGTATCAAAACAAAAATGCAGCAGGGCTTATTGATAAAAGACAGATAGAAGAAGTTCAAACATTACTCAAAAATGCGCAACGTTTACTAGAACCCTTAGAAATCAGAAATCCATTTCAACCAGAACTCATGCTTCCCCAGGTTGTCTTTAAGCCACTTCGTACCAATCAACATTACATCGCTTTAATTAAAGCAGTTACTTATTTACATCAATTTCAATTAGATGTTCAACAAGATGAAAGAGGTAGATACATCGAAACAAAATTAGACCACATTGAATGGGCGAACAGGTTATGTAGAGAATCTTTACTACGCAAATCTGACCAGTTATCAGGGGTTCAACGTGTATTTTTTGAACGACTAAAAGCTTATTTAAAAACTCAAGGAATAACAGAAAAGAATAATAAAGGATTTTATTCAAAAGAGGTTCGAGCGTATTTTAGATTACATACACAGACGTTAAAGCGAAGTATGAATACACTTGAAAACCTAGGATTAATTACCCGTATTGGTGAGAATAGAAAATTAAGTTTTGAGTATAAGGTTGATGTTTGGGATGATTATCAATTGATTGAATCGGGTGTTGATTTGCTGGATGGTAGATTGAAAGAATTACGAGAAAAGTATCCAAATGCTTGAATCACATCTGAATCACACGTAAATCACAATTTCACTGTCTTTCTGGAATGCTTATGGAACAAGGGTTTCACTCTCTGAGTCACAAGAATCACAGAATCACACAAGGGGTATATGTATCCCCTTAAAAACCACAATTATTATGAAAAAATTAGAATTGCGTTCTAGCGCAAACAAGGATTTACTTGCCCAATTTTCAACCCATTTACAAACCCTTAATTACTCTGAAGGAACGGTTTACACAGCAAATAATGGCGTGAAAGAATACCTGCATCATGCTGAACAAAACGAAATTGATTTTATAGAAAGCCCAAATCTCACCCATTATTTTGATTACTTAAAAAAGCGTCCCAATCATAGACGAGATGGAGGTTTGAGTATGGCTTATTTACACAAGCATCTTGATGCATTGAAACGATTTTATCAATTTTTATTACTGACAAGAGAGATTAATGCACCTGTTTTCCCAACACTTCCAAAATACAAAAGCTACCCAAAGGTATTGAGCGTAAAAGAAGTAGAGCAACTTTTTAAGGCTTGTAATGACCGACTTTTAGGCAAGCGAAATAAAACCATCTTGGCTTTGTATTACGGTCTAGGTCTTAGAAGAAAAGAGGGCGTACAATTAAAGGTTGAGGATCTGAATTTTGACAAAGAAGAAGTGTTTATCTCTCAGAGTAAAACTCATAGACAGCGTATTGTACCAATGTCAGATCATGTCAAAGAGATTTTGGAAGATTATGTGTTTAATGTCAGGGAAAAGTTAGTTCCCCAAGATAAAAGCACAAGTTCAGTCTTGGTAACAGAAATGGGAAAGCCAATGCCTGTTGGAACGGTTACTTATGTTTTGCAAAAACTGGTCAAAGAATCAAAAATAAAAACGCATGCAAGCTCGCATACACTCCGGCATAGTATCGCTACGCATCTTCTAGAATCGGGAATGAAACTTGAAGACATAGCACTTTTTCTAGGACACAGAAGCCTTGATAGTACACAGATTTACACACATATAAACAACGATAAACATGAATTTTAATACCTATTTACTTAACAAATCAGAAGCAATAAACACAATAAGAACAAGAGAAAATACCGTGAAACAGTTTACAGAATGGTTGAAATATGAAGAAAAACAATTACAAAATATCGGCTACAATGAACTGATGGAATACGTTGTTTATTGTAAGCAGAAAAAAAATGTAGTTCATACAATTAGACTGAAAATTAAAAGTCTGTCAGTCTATTTTGAGTATTTGATTAGTGAGAAAGAGCTTAAAAACAATCCTGCAGAACTTGTCAAATTAAAAGGCGGAATCCGTACCATTCCCCATAATCTTTTTACTTCTGAACAGTTAACGGAAATCTATGAACTTCAAACAAGCTATGGTTTAACCCAGAAGCGGAACAAAGTATTATTAAGTTTAGTTGTTTTTCAAGGTGTTGGAAGTCGTGAGCTTGGCATGATAGAATTAAAAGATGTCGATTTAACGAATGGTAAGATTTATATTCCAGGATCTAGAACGGCCAACGGTAGAACTTTAGATTTGAAAGTACAACAGCTTTTACTTTTTCAAAACTACATCATAGATGTACGTCCTGCAATCTTAAAAGAAGCAAGTAAAACGAGCAATTATTTTTTGGTGAATCAAGGGAGAGGTAAAAGCTTAATGACCAATGTTATCTCTGTTTTAATTAGGAAATTACGCTATAAATATCCTCAATTAAAGACCCTGCAACAAATCAGGCAAAGTGTTATTGCTGAATGGTTGAAAAAAGAAGGTTTGAGAAAATCACAGTATATGGCTGGACATCGCTACGTGTCTAGTACGGAAAGGTACAGTGTTGATAAAATGGAGGGCTTGAAAAAGTCATTAAAAATGTACTATGTATTGAAAAAATGATTACCTTTAAAAAGTCGTTCCAAACGAGGGATTACTTTTTGTTTTTTTGTAGGATAGTCCTATGTGAGAGCAGTTTTGAAATAGAGTGTCTAAAGGCCAAATTTTTTCATTTTTTAGTGTATACTGTTATACGTACGGGATGGTTATGCCTAATCGTAATGAGACAGCGCCACAGGGAGGTTACAGGTATAGCTTTCAAGGACAGGAGCATGATGATGAAGTAAAAGGGGAGGGGAACTCTGTTAATTACAAGTACAGAATGCATGATCCGAGGGTTGGTAGATTCTTTGCGGTTGATCCTTTAGCTAGTCAATATCCTCAATGGTCTCCTTATGCGTTTAGCGGAAATGTTGTAATAATGGATGTTGAATATGAAGGTCTAGAGCCGAGTAAAGGAGACCCTAATTATGGAAACAATATTGTTTTCACAGCCCATAAAGGAACGATTAATGATTATCCAAATAATTCCAACTGGCATGGAGACTATGGCTATAATATGGAAGCTGTATTGAAGCGTGCGACAAATTACAAGTTACAAGGATCATCAATAAAAAATATGATTTTGTATGCTCACGGGGATTGGTATGGTGCGAAAATCGGTGGTGATTTTGGCTGTGGATCTCCACCAATGTTATCACAATCCGAGGCCGAGAATTATACTCCAAGAAATGATTACAAAATATATGCAGATGACATAGAAACCTATCTTAATATATCAGGAGAGACAAGTGCAAAGAAAAAACAAAGAATGGTAAGAAAAGCGGGAACTGAATATATGGAGGGTATGTATAAAGATATTGAAACTCTAGATAAACTAATGAACACCGTAGAAGATGGCGGTACATTTTTTATGTCATCATGCTACAGTGGGATAGTTGCAGGAGGTGCTGATTTCGGCTTAAGTTTGAGTAAGTTAAATCCAAATGTAAATGTTATAGTATCAAAAGATTATGTTTCGATAGCTATTCCTAAAGGAGGAGTTGGAGAAGGTGTTGGATTAGATCGATTTGTAGTGGAGCATTTGAGTCAAGGAGTTTCGGTTTATAAAAATGGAGAGAATATATCTAGTCAATTCAAATCTTCCGCAAAGGAAATTTTGAATGTTTTTCTGTCATCACAAGGTGAAGCTCTGAAAGTAGAAAGTGGGAATTTAGATACACTTCAAAATAATAATAATAGTGATGAATAAATTATTACGTAGTAATACAACAGCCATTTTGCTATTTCTAGCGTTTGCTTTTGCAGGGTTTGCTTTTGGACAAGATACCATAAATAGCCCTTTAAGAGTCACAGTTAATTACAATTCTCAACCGTCCAAGACTAAGGGTTTCTTTATTTCTATTCGGAAAAACAATAATGATTTAGTTAATCAATTTTATCATGGAGAATCACAAGAGTTAATAATCAATGATTTATGTCCTGGTTCGTATAAAGTGCTAGTCGTATATAAATCCTGTTTTTCAGTTGAGCATAATTTGATAATCACAGAAGGAAATACTACCTACCTGTCAGTCAATTTATGTTCAAAAAAAGAGGTTAAAAAGTTGAAA
>DQTF01000041.1 GCA_015662935.1 Crocinitomicaceae bacterium
ATTGAGTATCTAGGGGTGCAAAATTCAGCGCTCGGTTTTGAAATGTTAGAAGGGTTAAAACCAGGCATCAATTACACGTGGAATGTTGGTTATCAAAGATCCATTTCTAAGAATTTACAACTGTCCTTCCAATACAACGGACGTAAATCTGAAAACAACAAAACCATTCACGCCGGCGGAATGGAAGTCCGAGCATTTTTCTAGAATTTTCACTCCTCACCAAAGCATTGAGCTTCTCGAAATGCAACTTTTACCTTTCGCTTCTCACTTCTCCTCAAGAGTCAATTTACCTCCTTATTAAAATGAACCTTTCCCTATTTTACTTGTACAGAACAAAAACAACAACTATGAAACTCGAAATAAAAGAACCTTGCCACGAAGATTGGAACAACATGAAGATAGGAATGCGCTCTCGACATTGCGATGTTTGCGAAAAAAGTGTTCAAGATTTCACTAAAAGAAGTCGTGCAGAAATTATTACCTATTTACTTTCTAACCCCAACGATTCTACTTGTGGAAGAATGACAAGAGATCAATTTGATTTTCGACATGAGGATATCCCCATTCTCATAGAAACATTAAAAACACAACGACCAAGCAATCCATTTTTAATCCTTGCATTAGTTTGTTTGAGCTTATCTTCTTGCGCTCAAGAGCAACCAAGCGGAAATATAAAAACACCTCCTCCAATTAATCATCCTGAAATAACCATAGGAAAAATGATTGCTCCTATAGAGGATACTTTAAAAACAAGTTCAACGGGTACTATTATACCAAAGCCAAGTTGTGGAACTGAAATGATTGAACAGGGAGAGATTGAATTACTTGGAGATATCTCTGTTGAAGAAATCCCTATCGCGGGAGGTATTAGTATTGTTCACGAAAATTCAGAGCAGAACTCTCCTGAATTAAAAGTCCGTCAGTTTGCTGAGAAAATGCCGGAATTCCCAGGTGGAATTGAGGCTATGCAGAGATTTATTAACGAGAACCTAGTTTATCCTGAGTACGAAAAGAAAAATAATATCCAAGGGAACGTTTACGTTCGATTTGTGGTTGAAATAGACGGTTATTTGTCCAAATTTGAAATTTTAAGAGGAGTAGAGGGAGCAAATAATTTTAATAAAGAGGTTTTACGTGTGTTAAATCTGATGCCAAAATGGATTCCTGGAGAAAATTCTGGCAAAAAGTTACCAGTTTACATGAGTTTACCATTTGAGTTTAGAATAAAGTAACTTACTTCTTTCTAAAGAAAATCTTAATTGGAACACCTTTAAAATCAAATTCATCGCGCAGTCTATTCTCTAAGAATCTTCTGTAACTTTCTGGAATATATTGTGGTAAATTACAAAAGAAAGCAAATGCAGGCGCATGAGATGGCAACTGTTGAACGTACTTTATACGAATGTATTTCCCTTTATTTGCTGGAGGTGGATTGGATTCAATAATCTCCAACATTACTTCATTTAAAACAGAAGTTGAAATTTTCTTAATTCTATTCTGATAAACCTCCATCGCTGTTTCCAAAGCTTGGTGGATTCTTTGTTTATTAATGGTAGAAGTAAAAATTACTGGTACATCGTTAAACGGTGCAATTTGATTCAATAAATTCTCTTCGTATGCTTTCATGGTTTTATGATCTTTTTCAATCAAATCCCATTTATTCACTAAAACAACCACACCTTTTGAGTTTTTTTCAATGATGTAGAAGATATTTAAATCTTGTTTCTGAATTCCTTCTTGTGCATCCACCATAAAGATGCAAACATCTGAATTTTCTATGGCTCTTACGCTTCGAAGAACAGAGTAATACTCAATATCTTCGTGAACTTTTGCTTTTTTACGAATTCCTGCGGTATCAATCAACATGAAATCGAAACCAAATGCTTTATATCGTGTATTGATAGCATCTCTTGTTGTTCCAGAGATGTCAGTGACAATATTCCTTTCTTCTCCAGTCAATGCATTCACTAATGAAGACTTTCCAACATTCGGTTTTCCAACAATGGCAAAATGAGGTAAATCTTGCCCATCGTTTACAGAATCATCTTCCGGATCAAATTCTTTAACGATGTCATCTAGTAAATCTCCTGTTCCGCTACCGTTGGTTGCAGAAACATCATAAACGTCTCCTAGACCAAGTGACCAAAATTCTGCAGAAAGCCCAACACGACCCGTATTATCAACCTTGTTTCCAACGATGAATATTTTCTTTCTTGATTTGCGAAGCATTTTTGCAACCACTTCATCTAAATCGACTATTCCAGTAGTAACGTCTAGCATAAAAACGATAACAGATGCTTCGTCAATGGCAATTTCAACTTGCTTTCTGATTTCTCCTTCAAAGATGTCATCAGAACCTTTAATGTAACCTCCTGTATCTATCACCGAAAAATCAACACCGTTCCACTCTCCACGACCGTAAATTCTGTCACGAGTTACACCACTTATTTCTTTAACAATCGCTTTTCTTGATTCCGTAAAACGATTAAAAAGTGTTGATTTACCAACATTAGGTCTTCCGACAATTGCAATAATATTACTCATAATTCATTTAAGAATGCAGAATTAAGAATTAGAATGGGGTGATTTTTCATTCTTCATTTTTAATTCTTAATTAATTTAATACCCGTACTTTTTCAACTTCTGTTCTGAACCTCTCCAGTCCTTATCCACTTTTACGAAAGTTTCTAAATAAACTTTTTGGTCAATGAACTTCTCCATTTCTTTTCTTGACTCGTAACCAATTCTTTTCAACATGTCTCCACCTTTTCCGATGATGATTCCTTTTTGAGAATTGCGTTCTACAATAATCAATGCACGAATTCGAGTGATTTCAGGTTCTTCTTTATATTCTTCAATTTCAACCTGAGTAGCGTAAGGGATTTCCTTTTTACAATGGATGAATATTTTTTCACGAATGATTTCTGAAATAAAGAAACGCATCGGTCGGTCGGTCATTGCATCCTTAGCATAGTAAGGAGGACTCTCAGGAATAGAAGCTCTAATCTCTTCCCAAACACCTTCAATTCCGAAACCATGCATAGCAGATATTGGAAAAACATTGGCGTTTGGTAAACGTTCTTGCCAGTAAGCTAGACGCTCTGCTAGTTTATCTTGACTAGACAAATCCATTTTATTAATGAGGCAAAGTACAGGAACTTTTAATCGCTGTATTTTTTCTAAGGTCTCTTTGTGATTCATTTCTGATTCAAAAGGATCGGTCACAAAAATAAGAATGTCTGCATCTTTGATAGAAGAGTTAACATAGTCCATCATGTTCTCATGTAACTTGTAGGCAGAATTAACCACACCAGGTGTATCAGAGAACACAATTTGATGATTCTCATCATTCACAATTCCAAGAATACGGTGACGAGTTGTTTGGGCTTTTGATGTAACGATGGATAATTTCTCTCCAACTAAACGATTCATCAAAGTTGATTTCCCAACATTTGGACTACCAACAATACTTACAAATCCAGACTTATGCTTCATTCTATTCTAATTTCAAAGTGCAAAGATAGGCAATAAACACTTAGTAAGTAACAATTGACAGTCAGCAATTAATTGGAGTGTTCAATTCTTTATGGCAAGAACCTTTAGGATGAGAATTTAACTCTATTGACACTAGCCTTTCAAAAGGGGGGTACACTTTGCGAATTGGTTCTACAGTTAAGAAATTTATTAAAAAGTAATTATTTAAATAGAATTCTCAACAATAGAATCTACCACATTAGGATCTAGAAGAGTAGAAGTGTCACCAAAATTGGCTTTTTCTCCTTCAGCAATCTTGCGAAGAATTCGACGCATAATTTTACCTGATCTCGTTTTTGGTAATCCTGTAACAATTTGAATTTTATCAGGTTTTGCAATTCTTCCAATCTCATTAGAAACAGAATCAATGATAGATGATTGGATAATAGCATAATCTTCTTCATTTTCGATATCAATTACAACGTATGCATAAATACCTTGTCCTTTAATGTCATGAGGATAACCAACTACTGCTGATTCAATTACAAACTTGTTGGTGTTGATTGCACATTCTATTTCAGCAGTTCCAAATCGATGCCCAGACACATTAATTACATCATCAACACGACCAATAATTCTGTACATCCCATTTTTATTTCGTTTTGCTCCGTCTCCTGTGAAATAGTATCCGTCGTAGTTAGAGAAGTAGGTGTTCTTACATCTTTCATGGTCTCCATAAGTTGTTCTGAGAATTGAGGGCCATGGAAATTTCATACATAAGTAGCCTTCTTTTTCATTCTCGGTTATTTCATTGCCTTTGCTATCCAGAAGAACGGGTTGAATTCCTGGTAATGGATATCCAGCATGTGTTGGATTCATAGGAGAAAGGTCACCAAGTCCAGAAAGCATAATTCCTCCAGTTTCTGTTTGCCACCAAGTATCAACAACTGGACACTTGCTTTTACCAATATTTTCATAGTACCAATTCCATGCTTCTTCATTGATAGGTTCGCCAACAGACCCGATCACCTTTAAAGAACTCAGGTCATATTCGTTGACGATATCTGTTCCGTGCGACATTAATGCTCTAATTGCTGTTGGTGCAGTGTAGAATTGATTGACTTTGTATTTCTCACAGACTTGCCAGAAACGACCTGCATCAGGAAAAGTAGGGATTCCTTCAAAAATAACAGAAGTTGCTCCAGAAAGTAGTGGACCATAAACAATATAAGAATGTCCTGTTATCCAACCTATATCAGCTGTACACCAAAAAACATCACCTTCATTGTATTGAAAAACATTCTCGAAAGAGTAAGAGGTGTAAACCATGTATCCCCCACAAGTATGCACAACTCCTTTTGGCTTCCCTGTAGACCCGGATGTGTATAGAATGAAAAGCATATCTTCTGCTTCCATTTTCTCTGCTTGGAACATTGTTGATTGGCCATTTATTAATTGGTAATAATCAATGTCACGACCTTCTTGCATAGTTGGTTGAGAATCAATACAGTTTAAAATAATTACGTTCTCAATGCTTGGACAGTTTTTTATACCTTCGTCTACCATTGATTTTAAATCAACTTTTTTTGTCCCTCGATTCAAACCATCTGCGGTGATGACTAATTTAGCTTTTGCATCATCGACTCTGTCTGCTAGAGCATGTGCGGAGAATCCTGCGAAAATAATAGAATGAACAGCTCCAACTCTTGCGCAAGCTAAAATTGCAACAACTGACTCTAAGACCATTGGCATGTAAATGCAAACACGATCTCCTTTCTCTATTCCTAATTCCTTTAAACCGTTAGAGAATTTACAAACCTCATTGTGCAACTCTTGATATGTAATTGATTTACCTTCTGCATGAATATCGTTTGGTTCCCAATAGAAGGCAACTTGATTGGCTCTTTCTGGAAGATGTCTGTCTAATAGATTTTCCGTGATATTGAGTTGTCCTCCCTTAAACCATTCAATTGATGGTTCATTGAAATTCCAATCAAGGACATTGTCCCATTTCTTTTGCCAAAAAAATGTCTCTGCGATTTCTCCCCAAAACTGTTCTGGATTTTCAACACTATTCTTGTAATTAGCTTGGTACTCCTCAAAGGATTGTATTCGTAGACTCATTGTTCTTGATTTAGTGGAACAAAATAGGAAAAATAAAGACAAAAAAAAAGCCTGTTTATCTTAGATAAACAGGCTTCGTTTAAATATCAAATATTAAACAACTTTCACATCTACTGCGTTAAGTCCTTTTTTACCTTCTTTTAAATCGAATTCTACTTCGTCACCTTCTTTAATCTCATCGATTAATCCAGTTACGTGTACGAAATGTTCTTTTCCTGATTCGTCTTCAACGATAAATCCAAATCCTTTAGATTCGTTGAAAAATTTTACTGTTCCTTTACTCATGTGTAATAAATATATAATTAAGTTGCAAAGATACTCTAATTATTGACAATACGTGTAGTTTTTATATTTATTCTCAATTAATTTAATTTACGTGTTCTTTTTCTAGTGACTAGAGATAAAAATCAACAACTAAAAATACGTATTATATGAAGCATTCATTCTCTAGTAAATTATCTCGACTATCTTTGTGTTTTAAATTTAAGAAATAGAATATGAGCTTCCAAGATTTAGGCATCCGTGCAGATTTTATCAAAGCATTAACAGAAATGAATATCATTGATCCTTCTGATATCCAGAAGAAAATGATTCCTTTATTGTTAGGTGGAGAATCGGATGTTATTGGTCAAGCACAAACAGGAACAGGTAAGACTGCTGCTTTTGGTTTGCCGTTATTGGAACAGATTGATTGTAATGTAAGTGAAATTCAAGGTTTAATTCTTTGCCCAACAAGAGAGCTAGGAAAACAAGTTGCTAAGCAGTTGTTTCGCTATACAAAGTATTCTGAAAAGATATTTACAGAAGCAGTTTATGGTGGAGAACACATTGATAAGCAAATAAAAGCACTTGCTAGAACGACGCACATTGTAGTTGCAACACCTGGGAGATTGATTGATTTAGTGAATAAAAAAGCGTTGGATTTATCAAATGTTAAGACCGTAATCCTTGATGAAGCAGATGAAATGTTGAGCATGGGGTTCAAAAAAGAATTAGACGAGATTCTCAGTTTCCTGCCGAAAGCGGAGAATAAATGGTTGTTTTCTGCAACGATTCCAAA